>JBAYCO010000043.1:0-14174 GCA_041668685.1 Victivallaceae bacterium
CATATTTTAATGCAATTTTATTTTATATATTTTGCATAAAAATATTTTACATTAAAATAGCGAAAAGTCAACAGGCAAAAGCATAAAAAATAAAATTTTCCGGTATGGGCCCGGCGGGTAAATTTGATTCTGAAAGAGTAAAAATTACAAAATGATCAGAAATTTAAATAATTGTCAGCGCTCGTAGTTTATTTGAAACAGAGCTGTTCCTTTCGGGGGAATGAGAGCTTGAAAATTATCCACGCCTCGAACCAAACATTTTCCCGTAATAGCTTCATATACGTCTCCCTTTCGAGGGAGTTTTATTTCATGCTGACCACCGACGGCGGAACTGATCGCGAGATAACCGTTTCCTACATAAACCGGTTCAGTTCGATCCGTATAAAGATGCACTCCCGCAGACCTGGCCAAATTCTGCATCAACCTTGCCGGAATATTATCCGTTCCAAAATAAACGCTTCGCCATTCTCCCATTTTTTTCATACCCGCCGCAACCCGTCCGTCAGAAACAAAGGACGCCAAGGGAAGGACATTGGGATCATCAATATAAGTTACAGGCGATATTTCGGGCTCCACTCCCTCAAATACGGTTGTCAAAACCGTTGTCGCCTGGCGCAGTTTACCGCCGAAAGTAATATCCTGCAATCCTGATGATAATTCACTGCCGCCGGTCGAAACAGCCTTCAGGCCGCCTCGACTGACATGGGTTTTAATCCCGATACCGGTAGTAAGGGAAATATTGCCGGGAGAGCATTTTTCCCCATCATAAATCCCGCTGCCGTATCCCCACAGAACAACAGCACGGTTCTTTTCAAAAACATCGTAGAGGTATTTCCTTAAAGCAGGGTCGATACTGAATGTCCCCAGAAAAACATACATTTTATAATCATCTGCGCGACGATTTTTTAGATCGCTCAAACGAATTATATCATAAGGAGCGCCAATCCGCGCAAATTCCAATGCCTGGTAATGGACCAGAGAAAGCAACGCCAGAGATCCGGATTCGAGATAATACGGCGCCTGCTCGTCTAAAACAATTGCAATCCGGGGCTTGGGAGAATAACCCTTTTTCCCGAACAACGGCTGAAGTTCCTTTACACGCTTCATTATTTGTCCGTTTCGATACCAGCCTCCCCCCAGGTCCATCCACCACATGAGACAATCGTTGGTGATCGCATAAGCCGCATTTCGCGTCATCACCGCCAAAGTGTCCGGCATTGTTTCAATTTTCAGTTTAAGCGAGTCGTTGGAGACCAGACAGGTGCGAATATCGTTTTCCAGGAACGTTATTTTTCCTGAAGCCTGTATTGATTTGGGCGCTTGCAGTTGAAAATCAACTCCCCCGGCTCCACGGTCATAATAGTTAATCACCCCGGCAATGAAATCGATGTAATCCGATTCAAGGAGCTTCTCTATGCTCAAGTGTCCCACTCCAATGGCAAATCTGGCAGGTATATTGTTCCAGGTATTGTATCCGTAAAAAGCTCCGCACAGTTTCTGTCCATGAGTAACATCTTTTATGATCCGCGCAAAATCCTCAATTCGCCGGGCGGTTATTTCATTGTGAAATCTGTAATAGTCGGAACGTTTTGCATGAGCTTTGATATTTACAAAAATACCACAATCTCCGTCATGCCAATTTTTGTCTGTAAGCGCTTGGTCATAGGTAACATATCTCAATCCATCCGGCAGGCCGATTTCATCAAAGTTTTTCAGGTCGGAATGCCAGCTCTGGTTAACGAGTTTAATATTGTTGTCATATTTTTTCCTAACCCACGCTCTAAAGGCATTACGGCTGGCCGGACTGCGGTCCAGAGCCCAGATCCATTCCGTAAAGCAGATACCTGCACCGATTTGATAACCGATGATACGGTCCCCAAATTTTGCTTCAAGTCTTTCCACGTAATTTCTGATTTTTTCCCCCCATTCCCTGACCCAGAGTGAAGACGCGATGGAATAAGGCTGCGGCCAGGACAACGGTTTACCGTCTTCGTCAACTAATTTTTCGTCCGGGTGTTCATCTGTCCAGCGTTTAGACGGTCCCACAAAAATACGCGGCAGAAACAACAGTTCAGGGTCGGTTTGAATCGCCATATTCAATTCGTCATCATGATCAGTCAGGCTGAAAATATCAAAGGTAAGCAGGTGAACGCCGGCATCGGAAAAGCCTTTAATGTCGGCGGTATTGAGTTCATGCAAATAATAGGCAACCAAATCTTTTTTTTTACCGTCAATGAAAATCGCTGGTTTCCCCTCATATTTTCTTACTTTGACAAATAGTTTTGCTTTTTGCTTTACGCTTGTTTTGTCATCCTTTTCTGCAGTCAGGGTTTTTACCAAGTATGAGCTGATCTGCTGGTCGGTTCCAACTGGTGCGGGAGAAAGGCAAAGATTGCGTATCGGACTGCCCGATTTATCCATCAGCCGAAAGTAAAAAGCCCACCCGCCGGAGCCGTTTACCGTCCGGACGCCTATATGATTCCAGCCTTTTTTTAGCCGGAGTGACTTAACGTAGTCTTGGTCAGGAAAGGCCGCCCGGCCGCCGGTAAATTCATAAACAGTCTTTCCATTCAATTGGACAATGGACGCATCATCGGATCCCACCTGAAGACAACATTCCTCTAAATTCCGAGGCGAATATACCCAGACACTTGCATAAGCGACAGAATATTCAGTATGATATATTTCAAAAAGGTCTATCCGGGGAGTCAAAAATTTTTCCCATGTAACTGCTTTGCCGTCAGGACGAATACCGGCGATTTTGTCATCTGCTATCGCATTGCAGTGCAATGCGGCCTTAAAATCAAAAATCTTTCTTTTTACAGGAAACGAACCGGCAACCACCCAGTTGCGAAAAAAACCATCGCTGTCGGGAACGCCATAGCAGGATTTTTCAGGTTCTCCGTTTGAAGGTGAAGCAACTATCGTCACTTTTTCAAAAAAGCCATTCGTCAAATAGGTGTTCAGTATCAAACGCTTGCCGGCAAGCCTTTCTTTATCCGTAAAAGAGGCTATCAGTTTACCGTTAACACAGGCCTGAACCAGTTTCCCCGCAACGCTCAGGCTCAACTTATAACTTTGCCCTAATTCCGCCGGATATTCTTTCGTATACCATTCATGCCATTTCCCGGCTGCGTCTTTTTTCCAAAAATGTATTTGCGCCCCTTTTTTGTAATATGCCAATGCCAGATAGTAACACGAGCCGTTGGCTGGATGTACGCACGCAGAAAAACCAACCGCGGCGGATTCTTTTTCCGCTTCCTGGTATTTAATTTCGACCGTTGCGCTGAAATTATCGTCACAGACGTCATTGCGGGTAATTATAGTGCCTTTAAAAACAAGCAGTCCAGCTTTTATACTCAATTGTTCCGTTGATATCCTTCCCCATTTTTTTTCAATTTCCTTTAGCGGGTCTTTCTCATTTTTATAAGAGCCAAAATCGTCTTCAAAAATGTTCCCGCAAAAAGCATTGGGCATTAAAATCGTCAAAATCAGCCATAAGCCCGCCTTTAATAAAATTGAATCTGTTAAAGAACGGTACAGACTGTTGTCCCTGTTGAAAAACCAAAGCATTTTCATATTGCTTCCTCACAATTAATATTTTTTTATTCGAGTCAATCGCAAGATACCCGCAAACCGCGTTGCGGAAAGATGGCAACGCATAGAATTCATGTCATAGATATTTTTGATTTAAACTTATTTATTGCCCGTTTCCGGCGGCCCATTCATAATAATAATAATTGCCGTCGACACGGCCCGGATCAGTACCCGAAAACCTGTTTCTTGAAACCGACTCAACATGGCTGTCTGCACAAAGAACATTTACACAGAAGAGGTGTCGCAAATCGACCCCATTATTTGCCGGGTTGGGATAAATGGGAAGGAAACTATGTTCATTCCAGAGTAAATTACTTGCCTGCCCGACATCGGTAATCAGAAACGCCCGCGACGCATTGCTTATTTTTTCTAATTTTACCGCGTTATAGACCGCGCCTCCGCTTGCAACATTGGGCAGGCTTCCACAAGCGATATTCTGACCATAATTAGTATGGTAGGGTTCGCGGACTTCTTCCTTTCCGGCGGGACAAACAAAAACTTCACCGTAAGGCCCCTTCCCCGCGGTTTCCTCATACCTTGCTCCTCCTACGTACTGAGCAAGATTCCAATTCCAGAAATTAGTATAATTTCCAAGATAATCGGCAAAAGCTAAAACCATCCAGCTATCATTATCCGCACAGTATTCGTAAACCGCGTAACCCAGTTGTTTTAAATTGCTTCCGCAAGTTATTTGTTTTGCTTTCTCCCTTGCTTTCGACAGCGCCGGCAACAACATGGCCGCCAATATCGCAATGATAGCTATCACAACAAGCAATTCGACAAGTGTAAACCAATAATGTTTGCTTTTCATTTTGCCTTTTCCCTTTTTCTTAGTTAATTTTTCTCAGTGTTCGCACCAAGTTCTATCGCGGAAAGCGGTTTCCTAAATTGATCATTCAACAATTTTAACTCCGGTTTTATCCTGATCTGTTTGACAGTTTTGCTTTTGCCTTCAATTTTATCGGCCAGCAGTTCTGCAGCGACGGCCCCAATCCGTTCCATGGGCTGGACCACGGTAGCGGTCAGATCGATCACAGGTTCTTTATACTGATCAAATTTAATAATACTATTTGGGGAAGGAAGGTCCAATTCTCCCCGCGAAGCAAGTTTCTGAATCATTAGCGCGGTCCAGTTTTCCGTACAGAAAATCCCGCAATTCTTTTTATCTTTAAAAAAATCTTTTATTGATTTTTCCGCCGTGTTATTCCTTTTCACCGTCAGGATAGACAGCAGTTTGTCGTTATCATCCATCGCCTTCCGGTAACCGTTCAGGCGCTCGACCAGGGGCGTGCGCAACATCCAGTCATCTGCGGTAACACATACTATTTGCCGATAATTCCGCTTTATCAGCCAAGTCGTTGCTTCACAGGCGCCGCTGAAACAATCCGTCGCCACATAGTCTGTTTCAATACCGGGAAACGGACGATCAATTAAAACAAAGGGATAGCCTTCTTTTTTCAAGCCGGCAATAGTGCTGCCGGTCAATTCCGGGTGCGTATAATCGTCCGATAAAAAAATAATCAGGCCTTTAACTTTTTTTCTGAGACGCCTGATATTTTCGGATTCGATTCCTGCGCTGTTCTGCGAATTAAAGAAAATAAAATCATATTTCCGGGCGGCGGTTCCTTTCTCGGCCCCGATGATAGTGTCGGTAAACAGGGTTTCCGATTGGGTACATGGCATGATCAGCGCAACCGCCTTGGAAACGGTTATTTCATTTTTCCGTTTCTCCTCTGACCGCGAAGTTACAAACGTCCCCTTACCGGGAATACGGTGAAGGTAGCCTTCACCGGCCAGTTCGGACAGGGCATGCCTGACTACGGTACGGCTTATTTCATATTTTTCCGCCAGTTCCATTTCCGTCGGAATGGGCATGTCGCTTTGTAAAGTGCCGCTCTCCATCATTACCAACAACTGTTTTTTTAACTGTCGATACAGGGGAGCCGGAACCGATTTATCAATCGCTATATTCATCTGGCCTCCGGTCAAATGTATCTTTCATGTTATCTATTGTATCGCCAAAATAGCGAAAAGTCAACAGGCAAAAGCATAAAAAATATGATTTTCCGTGCGGATTATAATTGACAATCGGATTATTTGGGGGAGAAAAGGACACTTTTTGAAAAAAGTGTCCTTTTCCCTAATTTCTCTTCAAAAACTTTTTCTCACGCTCAACATTTTCGTCCCGGTTCGGGTGTGTTCGTTTACTTCTGCAGCGCGGTTATGTATTCAGCCATTTGTAAACGGACTCTCCCTATTTCTTGTTGACTTTTTTCAATTCAATAATTTGTAGAATTATTTTTTCTTTGGCTTTCTGCGCCATCGAAACATCGTTTGGGTTGTTTAAGACTTCTGAAACTTGCTCCCGAAGTATATATTCACTATTTTTCAAAAGAGATTTATCCACTCCTCTTGCGCATCCTTCCTTGATAAGCTGTTCAAGGATTTTTAAATATTGCCAGTCCTGTATTCCTTCGCGCCATGCTTCCCATTGCTTACTGGGAACAATCGCCTCGGTGGTTTTGAAAGGAGCTCCGGCTCCATCATAAACAAAATTTTCGTCGTGGCAAATTCCGTCAAAATCATTCCACAGACTACCAGGGCCTGAAGCGTGATTGTATGCCCAGGCTTCACAGCCGTTCAAACCCATATCATACCATTTCCACATCGTCCATCTCATTGCATATGGAGACAACGCTTTCGAAGGATTTGGCTGGTTCTCCGGCCAAATATGTTTTCCGGCCTTCTTTAGAAAATCCAGTTTTTCACCTTTTGCTATAGTTGAAATGCACATCATATCAACGTAAGGAGCTATTTTCTTCAACCCCTCTAAAGTATAATAAGAAAAGCCGAGCGTAGCATACACTTTTACATTTGGATCGACCTCTTTTATTGCTTTTCCCGCTATTGCCAGTTTTTCTGCCGGTTTTTCATCCAAAGGGTACATTGCGAATTTGTCATAGCCGATTCCTTTCTCCTTTATGTGTTCAATCCACTGTTTCAGCCAGCAAGAAAACAGCTTTTTCCATTCCGCGCCGGGATAGGCATAACCGGTTCCTCCAAAGTTTTTAAAATATCTTAATCCTCCTCCCCACAGAAACAAATAAAACCGGGCATTTTTATGTAGTTCAAGCGCTTGGTCGAACCGGGAAAAATCAACTTCAACTATATATTTCCCATTTCTTTTTTTTACTTTCGGAACAGGCATATAATACGGATGGGTAACACAATGGGTTTCATAATGCGCTTTTAAATCATCCACTGCTTTATCTTTGACTCCCCATAAATGCCCCCTGCATTTATCTGCTTTCGGAGGCACCAGATAGGCATAAGTACAGGTATCTATATTCAACTTTCCGGGAAGCGAAAATGGCAGGATACTTAACTTGAGGGAAACGGTTTTTTTAGGAATATCTTTGTTGACCGGCTCCACGGTTATTGGATAAGTATAAAGTCCTGAGGATATTTCCTTATTTGTTTTGATTACCAGCCAAACCTGTCCGGTTTGCCCCTTTGGGATAGTAAATTGGTTATCGGTACCCGCAACTGAAGGAAGTACAGAAGGAAACATTTTTTGTTTTCCCGCTGATAATACAAAATAGGCATAGCGTACGGTCAGTTTACCTAATTCTTTGCCCTTTGTGTCCAGAATGGGCGGAACGGTTATCTGAAAGGTTTCATTCTGATCCGAGGTATTCGTAATCATGAACGCCAAAGACTCATATTCGTTTCCTGCCATGGAAACTTTAAGTTGCTTCAACGGCTGATACGCTGTCGGCAAATCATAACAGGAAAACCCGGAATAAGGAGTACAAGCCCATAAAATGTAGTGGAAATTTGGGAAAGTATATTGATTATATAAGGAAGCAATGGAATTATTAATTTTCTCCAAATAATTCAAATCCAGATTTTCCTTTTTAGTTGAAATTTCCTTTGCAAAAGCTTCGAAGTAAGTTTTCAACTGATCCGGAACCTTCCGGTTTGTAATGTCTTTAAATCTTTTTTTAAGGATAATATGCTTACTGTGCATTTCCTTGGCCTTGGTTAAAGCAATAATATCGTCTTCCTGCTCAAACGTAATGTCTTCTGTAAGGGCAACAAGGAAAGATTTTGTTTTTTGAGCTGATGCCAAAGTAATTTTCAGAGTCTCATTATTTAAAATTGGAGTTAAAGCTATTTTTTGTAAGCTGCCATATTCTTCATTTGCTTTTAAAGAAAAAAATGGTTCAGACGAGTTGTCCATAAAACCTGAGATATTCAATGTTCCGGATTTTCCCAGACCAAAAAATTCCAAAGAATATTTATTCCCTGATTTCTGCTTGTAGACTATTATATTGCGATCTACATATACGGGAATAGAATGAATGTTATTCAACGGGATTATAAAATAAGACGTTGTCCAGGTCGTGTTCTTTTTAAAATTAAATTTTTTGTAATACCATTCTATATTTGCCACAATTTGTTTTCTTCGTTTCACCAGCCAGAGGAATTTATCAAGCTGTTCATAATCGGCTTTAAAAATAATACCGCTGTTTAGTTTGGTATCGTAAAAGCCGGCCCAATCCTCTTTAAATTTTTCTATTAAACCACCCCCTGAAATCGGAACCCCCTTTATGGCAGTAGATTCCTCATAAGGCAGGAAGATTCTGTCATTCTCATTAATCATTAGACCTGCGTTATGTACCCGATAACCGAAAACGCGCGATACGCCTTTGTTTCTTAAAAAGATGTCAGCTTTGATTAAAGGCGTCAATGCCGAAAACGTGTAAGTTTTTTCGAGTATAATATCTTTCAAAACAGATTTATTTCCGCCTTTATCAAAAGAGAACTTTATTGAAAGCGTTTTGGGGGATGTTTCAATAATTTCGTATTTATAAGTTGCCGACAGCATTTCTCCCGGATAACCTTGTGATATTTCTATATCTTTACCAATTCCGCCGTCCTTATTAGCAGAACAAACCAGATCCCGGTTGGAAGATTTTAATTTCAGGCTAGTGATTCTCGCGCCTTTTTCGGGCCATATAATGCAATTATAATATGGTGTTTCTATGTTAAGTTCCTTCCCATGTTTCCCTTTGCTTACCTGAAATTCAACTTTATCGGCAGCAAAAGCCGAAACTGTTTCGATCATAATGATTAATCCAATCAACAATTTATTAAATTTTAAAACCATTCCCTTATTCTCCTGAATCGTTTATTAATATTCAACTACAAAATTTTCAAACTTATTACGGTTTTTACTGGAGTTTTTTGAGCTTTTTCGTGGCTACTAAAACCTGTTATTAGTTGATTTCAAAACTTTTTCGCGGTGATTGATTTGAGAACCTCCATATAACTCTGTCAAATTACTCTTTGCCATTCACTCACAATCAACGCATGCTCCAGCCGAGTTGGAGTTTTGAGATCAGCTCTTATTAAATATATTTTCTATTCAACTGGCCAGTAACGCTGATCTTTTGAAATTTGGCGGACCCAACGGACATGTCCATCGACCCATAACACGTTTATTCCCAAATTATGACGCGGATCTATTCCTCCACTTCTCTTTACAGAAAAATTCCAGTAACTACTACTACCGTAACCAGGAATGGAACCGCCTACAGCCGCACAATTGTACATATCAACACATAAAAGTAATTGACTGCAGTTTTTAAGTTGGGAAAGGCGTTTCCAGCCCCCATCGCGATAACCATAAGCAGCAAGGACGCTACTGTTTCCAGAACAATCGTTCCAACCATAATTTACTCCAGTTGATGTCACCATCCAACGCTCACTTGCCGGACCACTAGGACAAGTCCACAATTTCTTGCCGACATATGGATCCAGAACATTATAGGCAGCGGATGTCCACCCCTCCCAGTATGAAGGAGGTAAATAACTGCTGTAATCATTCGTATACATAGCAACACCCGACCCTATTTGTTTGAGATTGCCAGTACATTGTACTTGTCTAGCTTTCTCTCTGGCTTTGTTCAATGCGGGCAGCAGCATTGAAGCCAGTATCGCTATGATCGCGATCACAACGAGGAGTTCTATGAGTGTAAAAATTAATTTACGCTGCCGTTTCTTCTTCGAGTTTTTCATTTTTTTTCGCTCCTTTATTAACTGTTCAAAATATCTATATTGAAATTAATTTTGGCGTCTTCTTCCAGCATATCGAAAGTATTTATCTGGTAGAAATTCTTAATTATTTTCGGTTTGCAGCCGCAACTGCCGCCCCGGTATAGAACCGGTTTGAGCAAATGTCCGGCCGGAGGAGAATGTAATTCTTTATTTTTTATGCGTTCAAGCAGCAGTTTGACCCCGAATTCCGCCTGTTCCCTTAGCGGCTGGATGACGGTAGTCAAGGAACTCGGCGTGAATTCGCAGAACGTATAACCGTCGTAACCGATAACGGCAATGTCTTCCGGCACCCGGATTTGGCGCTGCGTCAGGATTTTTATCAGCTTGGCGGCAATGAAATCATTTGCCGCGAAAATGGCGGTAAATTTTTTATCTTTGATATAAGCAACGGCTTTTTCAACACTGCCGTTCAATTCCCGCAGGATAATTATATCTTCATCGGAGATTCTGATGCCGGCTTCCCTGTGGGCACGCCGCCAACCACGAAGCTTAGCGTTTTGTTTTTTGTATTCCCTGATAATTAATAAGGCTGCTTTTTCGTGTCCGTGCTCCAGAAGGTGTTTAGTCGCAAGATAGCCGCCGTATTCGTTGTCAACGCCGACATCCATAAACGCGGCATTATTGTGAGAAAAAAACAGATACGGTACAGTCTGATTTACTTCAAAAATTTTTGCTTCTTCGGAACAATAGACAATGATCCCGTCAACTCCTCGCGCTAATAAGTTGAGAAGAGCTTCGGTGGCGCCGCGGTTGGACCAATTATACTCATTATATAATATGTTATAGCCTTTTGCGATCAGCATCTGGGAAATTTCAGTAGTTAGAGTAGAAGTCAAACCGGCTCCTCCCAGCGGCCCCATAAAGCCAATGATTTTAGACGGCGCTCCCTTCAAACTGAGGGCGGCGCTGTTCGAAACGTAATTCAATTCCCGGGCGGCACGCTTTATTTCCCGGCGTTTTGCCTCCGAAACGCGACAGTTATCGTTATTGTTCAACGCTGACGAAACCGCCTGGCGCGATACTCCAACCAGCATTGCTATGTCCTTCATCGTAACCAAATTTCACACGTCCTTATACTGATTCCAATATTTGACTTACACGAGCATTCTAAATGATATTATACACTGAATGCTCGTGTAAGTCAATAGGCTCCGCCTAAAATAAGACAAAAATTTTATTTTTTTCTTTTTCCCTGATAATTTGTTGTAGTGGAAATTAATGATTTTTATTGAAAAGCTCCGCAGGAGATTGGAAAAGTAATAAAAATGATTCTGTCACCAATGACTCTGTCAAAACAAAGGAAGTATACGGAGTCATCGTTTTTTCAGCTGAAAAAATATAAGCCGGGTTGACTTTTTGACTGCGTTTTTAGCGCTTGGGACCTGCCTGTCTGATTTTTTTTTGCAATTTTAAAATTCAGGCATTATAATTCGTATGGGGAGAATTTGCAACAGGTTTTATTCATGACAGACTCCATACATATATTTATATATTTAACCGGACCGGGCTGGTATATTCTGAAAGAACACGGTTTTCTGGAAAAACATTGCAGACACCAGTTCCCGATCAGATCCCAATTAGGGTGTTCGCATGCGGCGCTTTTGACTACCCTTACCGGCAAAGCTCCCAGTGAACATGGTCACTTCAGCAGTTATTATTTTCACAACAAAGTCACCCTCATGGAAACGGCAAGAAGACTATACCGTAAACTGCTCGGTGAAAAATCCGGTTATTTCGGCACGTACTCAACGCCGATGCGGAATCTGAAATATTTTGCCTCAAGCGGACATCCCGACGCCTGCGATTTGTCCCCCGGCTGTTTCGCTCCATTAACCAGCATTATTGATATGGTTCACGAAAAAAAACTGGCTCATTCGATTATTGGAGGGAAAACGGGTTCTCCGGTACAGGCCCTGAAAAACGTCCGCAACCAGTTGCAGGATAAAGCCCTTAATTTTGCTTTTATCGAGATAAATGAAATGGACGAACTGCTGCATTCCACTCCACATGATTTTTATAAAATAGATAAAAAACTGCGTTATTACGAACAACATATTGAAAAAATAATATCGACCGGCATGGAAGTCAGCTCTGATTTTAATCTGACGGTATTTTCCGGACATGGTATGACTTTTGCGCCGCAACGAATAAATATCAGGAAAAAGATAGAGGCTCTGGGAATGAATTACGGTCGTGATTATTACGCGGTTTATGATCCGACAATGGCGTTTTTCTGGTTTAAAAGCAAATTCGCCAAATCAATCATTATTGACCGCTTACAGGAGCTTCGGCATTGCAGGATTCTGACCGAAAGCGAAAAAAAAGAATACGGGATAGATTTTCCGGACCGGCGTTACGGGGAAACAATGGTACTGGTCGAACCCGGATTCCAGATTTGTCCCAACGACGTATTATCCCGTCTGCCGGCCGGTATGCACGGATACGTTCCTGATCATCCCGATTCCCTGGGCGCATGCCTGTCCACGCTTCCCATGTATCCAGGCCCGGTTCAAGTCAGGGATTTTTTCAATATCATGACGAAGTTTGTTGCAGGCTGCAAGCAAGGCTAATCCGTCTTTTTACCCCGGCGGACGTATTCAAAGAGAAAAATCGCAGCAGCCTGGGCGGCGTTCAGGGATTCAAATTTGCCGGGCATCGGAATGGTAACGCGTTTAGCGCCGGCAAGTTCTCCCGTCCCGTGCGCCTCACTGCCGATAATAACCAGGGATTTCTCATACAGACCTTTTTCCGTAAACAAATCCGCGCCCTCATGGGGATCGGTCAGGTAAAAATTCCGATAGCCGTATTGACGGGCGGTTTCAGCTAAAACTTCAAGGCCGGGGAAAACCCGCAGTTTCATGGAAAACTGCGCCGCCATCGCCGAACGGATGGTTTTATCGTTAAACGGGTCTACCGAACCGGAAGTATACCATACTTCGTTCAGTCCGGCGGCTTTAGCCGTCCGCAGTATAGTCCCGAAATTACCGGGATCACCGAGGCGGTCGAGGACAAATATAAAATCAGCGGCAGGGGCGGCGTCCGCAGATCCGGGAGGCTCGACAACACACAGAATTCCCTGGGAATTAACGGTCGCGGCGAGTTTCTCGAATTCGTGATCCGGTATAACGCAGGTCATATCGCCGGTTTCAAAATTAAGCTGAAGTGATTCGCGGCGAACGGTAAATTTAACTTTTTCGGGGACGGTGCGGAATATCTCCTCACAACAGCGCACACCTTCACAAATACATAGATTTGTTTTCCTGCGTCCGTGGCGGGTATAGAGGGACTTTATCAAAGCTTTTTGCTTCTGGGTTAAAACATTCATCCCCAACCTGTCATTTGCTATTTTTGGGCTGGCGTTTTTTCTCCGGAAACTTTTTCGGCCGCGGCCTTTTTAACCGCTTTTTCTGCGGGAGGCTCCAACCTTATGAGCATGAATTTTGCCTGTGAACGCCACAAATCAAGTATCTGGGACTGAACTCCCGGAACACCCCGGCCGGCTTTGGCGAGACAGTCACGGGCTTTGTCATTTTGTTTCATTTCGGCGTAGAGGCGGCCCGCGCCGTAATTTGCTTCACAGCACAATTCATCCGGCATCGAAGGATCCGCGCCGAGCGCCGCAAACTTGGCGGCCGCGTTTTCTTTTTTCCCTTCAAGTTCAAGTGCGTAAGCCTCATCGAGGTTGATGCGCCAAGCCATTTCTTTAGGAATGTCGGAAGAGCGGAGACGCTCGAATTGCTCATAAGCTTTGCCGTATTTCTTTTCTGCCAGATAAATTTTGGCCAAGCGCAGACGGGCGTAATTTGTTGCCGGATAACCCGGATATTCATCTAATACCTTAATAATTTCAGCTTCGGTTCCGGCGTCGCATATCGCGTTATTTATCCTTTTGGCGGAAGTATTGCGGACATCCGAAATTATTACCCACAGGGCGACGCCTATGACGATAAGCACTGCCGCCGCCGCGATCTGCTTCCAGTAATTCATCGCGAAATGTTCGAATTTATCAAAATCATCCAGCAAAGCATCGGTTATTTCAGCATCCAGCGCTTTCTTTTTCTTTTTATCAACAGCCATTTGTATAAAGCCCCTGTAAGTAATAATTAGTAAACATGAACAAAAACTGCAACCGCATAAACTAAACCGCATTATCCCTGAAATCAATATAACGGCGATTTTTTTTGCTGATTTTATTGAAAACGGAAATCAACGGCTCCGACAAAAATCAAAAAAACTGAAAAAGTTGTAGATGTCATCCCGGCCGCCGATCCAGGATACCATACCGGATTGAGTTTGATCAACGCTATGAAAAGAGTTAAGATTTAAGGGGATATCTAACCTCAAACAAGGCAATTGATGAGCCAGAGCATGTCGTCGGCGGCGTTTGGTTTGGCCAGCTTCAGCGCCAGTTTGCCGTGTTCTATGTATGATTCCGGATCAGCCAGCCAGCGGTC
>JBAYCO010000044.1:0-13983 GCA_041668685.1 Victivallaceae bacterium
AAAACAGCGTTACGAAAAACAGCTTAAAACGGTTTCTTCAAGCGACTTGAAAAATTATGGCGGAGCAGTTTGGAGCCGGGTAAGCCTGGCGGCGATGAAAGCGGAAAACGCTTTAAGCAACGGCGAATGGCAAACGGCGGTTGAGGCTTATGAAAAAGCCCTGCGCGATCTGCCGCTGGCGATCAGTAACGCCAAAGGCGGTGCGGAGTTGCAGCGCAAAAAGGAAGAAGCGGAAAAGCTCTGCGAAAGCACCTTGGCTTCCGCAAAAAAACTGTATAATTCCAGCCGTCTGCTTGACAAAAAAGACCTGCGGGCGCGTGAAAAATGTTCGGCGGCGTTGAAGACGGTCAGCGATTTCATGGAATCCAGCCATTACCGTTATGTAAACGACAGCGCGAAAAAACGCTTGACTGAGTTTAAAAACCAAGCTGAAAATCATTTGAAGATTTTATATAGTGGCCCACTGGATGGTCAACCATGGACAATCCC
This sequence comes from Victivallaceae bacterium, assembly GCA_041668685.1. GTDB lineage: Bacteria > Verrucomicrobiota > Lentisphaeria > Victivallales > Victivallaceae > JAHOYW01. The sequence goes on from JBAYCO010000044.1 coordinate 490, forward strand.
TGATTTTGGCATGGAACTGGTTTATGTAGCGCCGGGTAGTTTTATGATGGGGTCGAATGATGGTAAAAGCTACGAAAAACCGGTCCATCGAGTAACCATCAGTAAAGGTTATTGTATTGGTAAATATGAGGTAACTCAAAGTGAATACCGAAAAATAATGGGCTCCAATCCGAGCCATTTCAAAGGTGATAATTTGCCGGTGGAAAAAGTTAGCTGGAATAATGCGGTCAGATTTTGTGAGAGATTGACGGAACGGGAGCGTAAGGCAGGACGCTTGCCGTCCAACTATGAATATCGTCTGCCGACGGAGGCTGAATGGGAATTTGTTGCCCGTGGGGGAAATAAAAGCAACGGTTATAAATACAGCGGTTCGGATAATATAGATAATATTGCTTGGTATGGTTCAAATTCCGGCAAAGAAACCCATGAGATTGGAACTAAATCACCGAATGAACTTGGTATTCACGATATGAGCGGTAATGTCTGGGAATGGTGCCTTGATGACTGGCATGCTAATTATAACGGAGCTCCAAATAACGGGAATTGCTGGAAGAGTAGCGATAGCGGATCGACCCGTGTTTTTCGCAGCGGCAGTTGGGGCGACAGTGTTAGATGTTGCGTTGTGACGTTTCGTCGCAATAATTCGCCAGCCCGTATACATGATAACATTGGATTTCGGATTGTCCTCGCCCAAAAATTAGATAGTAACACTGGCAAGGTAAGTAATTTAAAAGCTGGAGAGCATAACGTTTCATCATCTAAACCGTCTATACCTTTATCCGGCCAGATAACTCCTGGTTTGGGCATGGAGTTTGTTTATGTTGCGCCAGGTAGTTTTATGATGGGTTCAGATAGTTACAGCGATGAAGAACCAGTTCATCGGGTAACCATCAGTACAGGTTACTGGATCGGCAAATATGAGGTAACGCAAAAGGAATACCGGGGAATCATGGGAACCAATCCGAGTCATTTCAAAGGGGATAACCTTCCGGTTGAGAATGTAAGCTGGAATGACGCGATCAGGTTCTGCAAGAAGCTGACCCAACAAGAGCGCAAATCCGGACGGCTATCAGACGGCTATAAATACCGTCTGCCGACGGAAGCTGAGTGGGAGTTTGCGGCGCGCGGAGGAAATAAAAGTAAAGGTTATAAATACAGCGGTTCTGACAATATAGACAGCGTTGCGTGGTACGGTTCCCCGTTATTTGGAAGAACTCATAATATCGGGACAAAATCCGGCAATGAGTTGGACATTCACGATATGAGCGGTAATGTCTTAGAGTGGTGCAATGATTGGTACGGTAAATATAGTAGCGGCAGTGTAACCGACCCTTTGGGTGCGTCTTCAGGCACAGACCGGGTAGGTCGCGGTGGGAGTTGGTACAGCTTCTTCGCCTGGATCTGCCGTTCCGGCTATCGCCACAGGTTCTGGCCGTCGTACCGCTTTAGCTTCCTGGGCTTCCGCCTCGTGAAGGCAGTTTCTGAAAAAACGGCATCGGTGAAAAACACGCCGATATCTGTGGAAGCACTGCTAGTAAAAGGCCAACCATGGACTATTCCCGGCTTAGGTATGAGGTTTGTTTATGTTACACCAGGTAGTTTTATGATGGGTTCTAATGCTGATTATGAGGCCAAGAAGCCGGCACATAATGTAACTATCTGTAAAGGCTTCTGGATCGGCAAGTATGAGGTTACACAAAAAGAATACCAATCTGTTATGGGCACTAATCCGAGTTATTTTAAAGGCTCTAATAAACCAGTAGAAAACGTAAGCTGGAATGATGCGCTGTTATTTTGTAAAAAGCTGACAAAACAGGAACGCATCGCAGGACGATTGCCGTCCAATTATGTGTACCGTATACCGACGGAGGCGGAATGGGAATTTGCAGCATGCGAGGGAAACAAAAGCCATAATTATAAGTACAATGGTAGTGATGATATTAATAGTGTTGCATGGTATTCTTTTAACTCTGGGATAATGACGCACGAGATAGGCAGTAAATCACCAAATGGGGTTTATATTTATGACATGAGCGGTAATGTTTGTGAGTGGTGCTATGACTGGTATGACAATTACAGTAGTACTTCGCAAACTGATCCCATTGGCCCGCTTACTGGTTCTTACCGGGTGCGTCGTGGCGGTAGCTGGGCCGACGATGCTGGGAGTTGCCAAGTGGCGACTCGCTTCTGCAGCCCACCAAACGAGATGAGTGCTCTTTTGGGCTTCCGTGTTGTCCTTGCTGCTCCAATTAATGATATTGATAATACCAAAAAATTAGATACAGAATATAAAACTTATACTGTCCAAAAGAACGATTCTTTCTGGAAAATTGCGAGAAAGCATGGTGTCACTATGCGGGAATTGGCGTATTATAATAATGTACCTTTGAATAAAGTGCTGATAGTTGGTGAAAAGCTGAAGATACCTCCCGGCGGCTATGTAGACCAAAATGTTGAGCTAGTCTGCACCCCAGAAAAGCCAGAAACCCCGGTTAGAATTGAACCGGAACCGCGTTCTATTGATAGTATATATATTGTAAAGGCCGGCGATTCATTCTGGAAGATTGCGAAGAAGCATGGTATAACAATTAGAGCTTTGCTTGAGGCCAACAATATGATTGGTAAAGAAGTTATGATGATTGGTCAAAAGTTAAAGATTCCTCTTGAGATAATATATGAAGAATACAAGGTGAAAGTAATATCTAAAACCGGTATTCCCTGGAGTAACCGGGAAATAAAAGCCTCTATTAAACTGTCTGACGGCAAAATGGTTTCAACCGGCTTTTACAAAACGGATTCTAATGGCAAAGCCGTATTCAAAGTGAAAAAAACAGATATGGAGAATGCAAGGGAAGTAAAACTTATTCCGAAAGATAAATATTTTGTGTTGCTGCCGGTAAAGTCTAAGGGAGGCAACGAACTAATTTATGTAGCTTTACCATCTAAAAGAGAGATTGAGATAACCGGCAAAGTGGCTAATATCAAGTTTGAAGCTATTCAAGGCGCTGAGATAAAAATATATGTAGAGGAAACCTTTGTAAAAGGAACAAAGACGGATTCTCAGGGGAACTATTCAATTCCACTTTCCGATTATAAAGCCGGCCAGAAACTTACCGTAAAAGCCAGTCATCCTGATCATTTGCCGTCATCAATAACCATGTTCAATTTTGACAGCAGTCTTCCGGTAACTTTTACTTTAAACCCTAAGCAGAAACAGAATAGCTTGAAAAAATAATGCCGAACTGGTGTTCGGCGCTCCCGGCAATTTCGCAACACGTAGCACATAACACATAGCACATGACACGGCCCACGCAATTTGTTGCTGAAAAATCCTTAAACATTTGGCTTTTTTTTATTTATGGTTTATACTATTTATATCGCTTAATAAATTATCAACAGGTTTGACATAAAAATGAAAACTCGAATCTCCAGTAAGGAATTGGCAGTATGCGCCGAAGCTGCTTCCAGGCGCGCCGTGGAGCGTGCCCAGGCCCAAAAAATACCATATACGGTTCAGGAAGGCCGTAAGATTGTAAAGCACTTCCCGAATGGGAACAAGGAAGTAACGCATACGCTTCCCAAAGCTTATGTAAAAACAGATTCTAAACGTTTCCGCGTATCCTGATCATGTCGCGTTTACGAATATTCGCGGGGCCAAACGGCTCAGGGAAATCTTCTCTATATGAAAAGTTGGAAGGGAAGTTTAATCTTGGTTTTTATATTAATCCTGATGAATTGAATAAATCGATCAATAATTCTCTAAAATTGGATCTCAATAATTTTAATATTCATACGAAACAATCAGAATGGAAAAAGTTTTATTCAAATCATGGTTTATCCAACAAGGCTGTATCTCTGCCCCAAAGTATAGTTAAAAACAATTTTATTGTTTTCAATAGTCCCTTGGAATCCTATGACTCCTCAATTCTCAGCGATTTTCTCAGGCATAAACTGTTGGAAACCAAGGAAACATTTTCATTTGAAACGGTTTTTTCGCATCCGGGCAAACTTGATTTTATGAGAACAGCAAATAAACACGACTACAAATGTTATTTATATTTTGCGGCAGTCAGCGCGGTTGAAATAAGTATAGACAGGGTCAGGCAGAGAGTATTGGAAGGAGGTCATGGTGTTCCGGTTGATAAGATCAGAAGCCGTTATGATTCAGCCCTGCAGAACTTGCTGCCTGCTATGCGATTGGCCTACAGAGCTTATTTATTTGACAATTCTCAAACAATGAAGCTTGTGGCTGAAATGACGCCGGATAAAATCTTGCTGATAAAAGAAAAACATATTCCGGTTTGGATTAAAACCTATGTCCTTGATAAATTACAATAGTTTTTTCGGCAGTAAATGCCTGTCGGTTCCTATTTAAACGGAATTTTCGCTGATGCCGAACTGGTGTTCGGCGCTCCCGGCAATTTCGTAGCACATAATACGCAATACGCAACACGCAACACGTTGACTTATCCGGAACAGAAAACCAAGGTGTAATGGGAGCCCAACTGGATGATATCGCCGTTTTTCAACAGTTCCGGCCGGGTGATCTTTCTGCCGTTGAGGAAAGTACCGTTGGCGCTGACTTCGTCTTTCAGTTCCCAGGTGCCATCGGGAGTACAGGCAATCGACGCATGCAGGCCGGAGATTCCGTTGTGGTCGAGACGCAGCACGGATTTATCGGAACGTCCTATGGAAAAATTATCGCTCAGTTCCTTCCATTCCGCTTTGGCGTTTTCAGGAATTATCAGCAGGTAATCGCCGGCGGCTTCCGGCAGCCCGGCGATGCTCAGATGCATCCTGATGAAATCGAGTTTCTCCACAATTTCCGGCGGCGGGCCGGAGTCGTTCAGCGTATTGCGCAAATCCTGACGGCCTTCGACCAGCCGGGCCAGGGCCTGGCTGAAAACCCGTTCGTCGACCTCGTCCAGCCGGGCGTTTTCCGGGGTGCTGCCCATTTCTTTCAGCAGGTTCTGGAATTCTTTTTTAAGGATGGTCAGGAAACGGCTTTTCTGCTGGTAAACTGTACCCCGGTTTTCGATGCCGAGCTGCCGCATGACTTCTTCGATCGGCTGTTCTTCGAGGACGTACATGCAGAATGATTTGTAGGAAGTTTCGTCAATTCGCCCGTAGGAATTGCGCAAAGCCCGGCGCAGAACGCTGTCCAGCCAGACAACGTCTTCTTCCAGGGTTTCCGGGGGCGTGTCATGTTCATATTTATCCAGCAGATCAAAGTTGTCGTTTCCCTCGGACTGGAAAGCGGAAGCGTTTATGTAGCGCTGATTGCGCCGGAAAGAATCACTGACCCGACGGCGGACAATGGTTTTGAGAAACGCCCGGAAGCATCCTCTTCCCGGGTTATATTCAAACCCCTTAAACTGTTTGAACAAGTTGAGGATAGTATCCTGAAAAACGTCTTTGGCCTGCGCTTCCGAACAGCCCATTTTCCTGGCCCAGCCATGAATCAGGTCCCAGTAAAAGGCGCAGAATTCATTCCAGGCGCTGTTGTCATTTTCCCTGATGACTTTGTTTAAAAGAGTGATCCTGGTACCGTATATATCCTGACTCATAAATTGCCTTTTGCGATTGTTTCCTGTCCGCTTAATATAATAAAATCCGGAACTAATGCAAATTTTCTTTGCATTAAGCACGTTAGATTGTGCTTTTGTGAATGAACAATAGTTGAAATGGTACTTGAATAATGCTCAACGCGCTGATACTTTATGTTTTAAATATGTAAAGGGATAATAAAGATGGCGGAGAAAGAAAATATATCTTCAAAAGATATAAAAAACGATGTGAATTATGATATTTCAATCGGCGAGCTGCCGACCATGGATGAAGACGGTTTTCAACCTTTGGGCGATGTTGACCGCTATCAGATCGTCAAGGAACTGGGTACCGGCGGTTTCGGGACGGTTTTTCTGGCGAAGGATACGGTTGCCGGTATCCGGGTGGCGCTGAAGGCTCTGCCGCCGGAGATATCCGCCATACCCGGCGAACTGGAAAATGTCCGCAATAATTTTGCCCTGATATCCAAACTCCTGCATCCCAATATAGCCGGCCTGCTGCATTTGCATAAAGTCGGGGAAGTCGATGCCGCCGCCGAAAAACTCCTGCGGATCAGCAACCGCGGCTATCTGGTGGTAATGGAATATATTGCGGGCTCGACTCTCGGAGACTGGCGCAAGCAGTTCAACGGCAAAAAAATCCCCTTCGATAAAGCTGTCGCTATCTGCGGCAAAGTCGCCGCGGCTTTAGACTACGCGCATGAAAACAATATTATCCACCGGGACGTCAAGCCTTCCAATGTCATGATCACGCCGGATGAAAAAGTCAAAGTCATGGATTTCGGGCTGGCGGCGGAAATACGTTCGAGCATGAGCCGGGTGTCGCAGGAAAGATTCGACACTTCCGGTACCCGCCCCTATATGGCCCCCGAACAGTGGACGGGAAAAAGACAGAGCGCGGCCACCGACCAGTATGCCCTGGCGGCAATGTTCTATGAACTGGTCAGCGGAGAAGTTCCGTTCCATTCGGTTTTCGAGACCGGCGATACTGTGTTGATGATGAATGTCGTCGAACAAAAACAGCCGGAACCCTTAAGCGAGCTTAATAAAAAACAAAATGCCGCTCTTTTACAGGCTTTGAGTAAAAAACCGGAAGAGCGTTTTGCTTCCTGCGGCGATTTTATCAAGGGAATTTCCGGCGGCAAAGTAAAGACGCAAAAGTCCGGTTCAAACGGGAAAAAGCTATTGGCGGCAATCGTATTGATTGCCCTGGGCGCCGGCGGCGTCTGGTATGGTCTTGATACTTACCACAAGTACACCCAGGCTCAAGCCGAAGCCGCCAGGCTAGCGCAACTGCAGAAAGAACAACAACGGCAGATTTCAGAGGCGTTGAGTTCGGCGCGAAGTTTGTATAAACAGAATAAATACGGGGAAGCCTCTTCCGCTTTACAGACGGTTTTCAATCTTGACGGTAAAAACGCTGAGGCGCGGCAGTTGCAGGAGAATATCGCGCGGGCGGCAGACCTGGCGGACGTATCGCCAATCCGCAGCGAAGCGGAAGTTATCTGGGAAAGCGCGCAGAAAATCAATGGTACGGATGGTTTTTACCAGGATATAAAACAATTGAAAGTATTATTTAAAACCGCCTGGACTTTGTTTGAAAAGGAGGACTACGGCTCGGCTTTGAAGCGTTACCAAAATGTGATCAGCCAATGCCAGGCTCTGCTGAAACTCGATGGAGAACGCAATGCCGCGAAAACGGCCCGGTTTGACAGTGGGGATGCTAAACGCATAGCGGAACAATTTAGTGCTTCACGGGATGCAAAAGCGCTTTATCAGAACGCGGAACGCTTAGCGGGTAACGCGGCTGACGCCATGAAAAAGCGCGATTTCGCCAGCGCCGCGAAACTCTACAAATCGGCCGGAAATTATTATACGAAAGCGAAAGCTTATGCAAAAGGTTATCAGACTGTCATACCGTTGAAACAGCGTTACGAAGAACAGCTTAAGGCCGTTTCCTCAAGTGATCTGCAAAAATACGGCGGCACGGTCTGGAGCCGGGTGAGCCTGGCGGCGATGAAAGCGGAAAGCGAGTTAAATCGCGGAGAATGGCAAACGGCGGTTGAGGCTTACGAAAAAGCCTTAAGCAGTCTGCCGGAAGCGATTTCCAATGCCCGGGGCGGGGTGGAACTGCAAAGCAAAAAGGAAAAGGCAAAAAAAGAATTTCCTTCGGTTATGAAAAATGCCGGAGAACTTTTCGCTAAAGCTGAAGAACTTGGAACCCGTTCCTTGGAAGCCTCAAAACTCTGTATGCTTGCCTTGTTTAAAATAAGCAAGTTTCTTATTGAATATGGAAACTGTCTGGATATAAATGATAAATCAGAATTAAAACAATTACAGGCAAAGATCACGGCATACAAGCGTCGGATCATTACTAACTGTCCCAAAGTTAACACAAATTGGCTGGTGCCGGATTTGGGCGCGGAACTGGTTTATATCCGACCCGGGACTTTCATGCTCGGCAGTACGCAAGAAGAACGGGAATGGGCCGCCGGGCCGGAAGGGCAAGGCAAGGCTGAATTTTATAACGATGAAGGAGACAGCCCTCGCCGCGCCGAGATTAAACATGGCTTCTGGATGGGGCGGACGGAAGTGACGGTCGGGCAATGGCGCAGGTTCATTGAGGCCACCGGTTACAAGACCGACGCCGAAAAGTCCGGAAAGGCTTTTTGCTTCAGCCAGACGGAAAACAAATGGTGTTTTCGGAACGGTAAAAACTGGAGAGACCCTGATTACAGTTATCCGGTAAAAGACAACTTTCCGGTGACTTGCGTGAGTTGGAACGACGTAACGGCTTTCTGTCAATGGTTGACTAAAAAAGAGCGCGAAGCCAACCGCCTGCCCGATGATCTTGAGTACCGCCTGCCGACGGAGGCGGAATGGGAGTATGCCTGTCGTGGCGGGCGTTCCGGCACTAAATTCTGGTGGGGCGATGACTGGACGGATGCCCAAGACAGAGCTAATGTGGCGTCAACTGACCCGATAAACAGTAAAGGGGCATATTGGACACTAGGGAAATGGAAAGACGGCTGGGCATATGTCGCTCCGGTGGATTACTATGGTTATAAAGGACGTAACGGTTTCGGTTTGGCTGATATGCTTGGAAATGTGTGGGAATGGTGCCTTGACCCGAGCTGGACAAACGGTGCGAAAGCGGAGTATGTAAAATCAGATATCGCGCAAATGCGCGTTCTTCGCGGCGGCTCGTTCTACTACTCACCGGGCTATATGCGCTGTGCGAACCGCAACAGGGACCCCCGCTCAAGACCAGTCGCCTTCTGTGGATTTCGTTTTGTGTGCGGTATTGTGCGTTAGTCAGGAATGGTATTTCTGGCGTTCTGAATTGCTGATTCCTGAATTTCTGATGATTCTGAACAGAAATGCCGCGGAGCGGCTGAAATTTTTTTAAAAAGGGAAAAATGGCAAAGACATTTAAAAAACTCTGGCCGATATTTATCAGCCGGGATAATTTTTGGACAGCATATCAGAAAGCATTGCGCCATAAACGATACAAGGCGCCTGCCGCGGACTTTGCGATGAATGCTGAAATCAATCTGATAAATTTGATCAATGAACTTGAAAAAGGAGTTTACCGGCCGGGACGTTATCAAAGTTTCTATATTTACGAACCGAAAAAGCGGAAAATATCTGCTGCCCCGTTTCGGGATCGGGTGGTTCACCATGCGTTGGTCAATGTGCTTGAGCCGATATATGAAGCCAGATTCAGTGAAGCCTCATATGCCTGTCGGAAAAACAAAGGAGTCCATAAAGCGCTCGAAAAATGTCACTGGCATGTTCGTAACCGGAAATACTTTCTCAAAGGCGATATAGTAAAATTCTTTCCATCGGCGGATCATGATATTTTATTTGAAATATTAAGTAAAAAAATAGCTGATTCCCGCATCCTTGACCTGATAAAAAAACTACTGTCTTCCGGCGTGGGACTGCTGGATGACGAACGTGCCCCATACTGGTTTGCCGGAGACGGTTTATTGACTCCAGGGTTACGTTTTTGCGGTTTGCCTATCGGGAATCTTACCAGTCAGTTTTTCGCAAATGTTATTTTAAACGAACTGGACCAATATGTACATCATGAGATAAGACCGGCCGGATATGTCCGGTATGCTGATGACTGGGTATTATTTGACAATGACGTTGAGACGTTAAAGAAAGCAAAATTAAGCATTGAAAAATTCCTCGCCCGATATCGCCTGCTTTGCCACGCTAATAAAACCTATTTTGCTCCATGCCGGCAGGGATTCGTATTTCTTGGGTTTCGTTTAACTCCGCGGGGGAAAAGGATAGCTCGTGAAAATGTAAGTCGTTTCAGGAAGCGTATGAGACGCTATAATAAACTTATTAACCGCCATATTATTGACTATGATCAGATCTCCGCTTCAATCAAGGGGTGGCTGCAGCATTTGAGTCATGGCAATACAGCGGGGATAATCAGCAAGGTAATGCCCAATGTCAAATTCAGAAAAATATAAAGAATCGCCTTTGTTTATCAAGACCAGGGATTTTATTGTCTGGCTGTTTCAATGTTCAAGTAAGTTCCCGAAACAGTACCGGCAGAGTTTAACCTTGCGGATTGAGAATGCCGCGCTTGACTTTCAGGATATTATTGGACAGGTTGTTATTACAAAAGAAGCGCGGCAACTGAATTATGTTGACATTTACTTGTGGAAATTGCGTCAATTGCTCAGGATAGCGGCGGAACTCCATATATTGTCAGGCCGGCAGATGATATATGCCGGAGAGCGCATAAATGAACTTGGAAGGTTGTCGGGAGGATGGAAAAAATCAATATTGAATAAAAGGTGAATAAATCGTTCATGTCCTTTTGCCGTTCTTCGCGGCGGCTCGTTCAACAACAAACCGGGCAATATGCGCTGTGCGAACCGCAACAGGGACACCCGAACAAAACCAAACGCAAACTGTGGATTTCGTTTTGTGTGCGGTATTGTGCGTTAGTCAGGAACGGCTTGGCCTGAAATATATTGTTTTTAAAGACAATGTATCAGAGCATTTCCATTCCAGATTTATTTTCCTGTTATCTTGCGTTATTTTGCGAGATGCGAAGCCGCTGTTTGCTTCCGGGGCTTGTAGGTTTTGTCCCGAACGTCCCGGAAGTAATTTTACAGATGACAATAAATAAAATTGAGGAATTAAAAATGGCTGATAAGTGTGAACAATGCGGAGCGGAACTTGAACCCGGAGAAGCGTTCTGTAGCGAATGCGGAGCGCGGCTTGACCAAAGTTTAAGTTATGCTGAACAACCGGAACCGGTTCCGGTGGATCCAGGCGGCACCGATACCGGGCCGCTGGTCAGGAATGACATCTCGAGCGGCAGGACTTCGGTCGTTCCGCTGCCTTCTCCCGCGTTTGATCCGACTCCTTCGGAAATAAAAAGAGCGTCCGCAAACGCCAAAGCTGAATTTTATTCGGACTGCGGCCATTTTTCGGTGGAATGGAACCAGGGCGCGTCGGTTTTTCTGACCGGCGCCATGTCCAGTTTCCAGTTCCGGGTAACGCCTTTGAGCCCGGAGGCGGGCGAAGCAGGCGACTTCTGTTTTTATCTGAGATTTCCCGGGAATGACGAATTCAGGAAATTCGATCCGCGTTTTCACCGCCTGCGCTCGTCCAGGACGGCCAATTTCAATTATCGTCCGGAATCTTCCAGTATGGGGGTGTCCCAGAATGTGGATATGCATTTTTCCTACCGGATAAACGATGCGGAATACTGTTACGACCAGCAGTTGCTGATCGACATATATCCGCAGAACGAGCAGAGCGACAAAGTGCTGGAAAACCTGACGATCAAGATCAGCGATATAAAACAGGAAGGCCATGCCAGCGATCATCAGTTGAATATCCTGAAAGGGCTGGATCTGACCCGGGACAAAACCTCGATCTTCGAATTGCTGGAAAAACTGAAAAAAGCGGAATTATGGGTGCCCCTTGAGATGTACCAGGGACTGCCGTTGCATCCGGCGCCGGCCGAACGGAAAATGTCTATTCCTCCGGTTCCTGCCGGCTCCTGCCGGAAACTCGTCCTGGAAGGTAAAAACGGCACAAATATCTATCTTTTCGGCAAGGAGCTTACCGCCGGGAGAAGCCGTCAGGCTGATATGGTGCTGCGCCATGAAGCCCCGCCGGGCGTGCGGTGGGATTATGAAAAGATGAAACATATGAATCTTAAGATCAGCGGTACTCATTGCAAGCTGGGAATCGATGCCAAAGGCGCCTGGGTTGCGGATATGGACTCGACCAACGGCACCTATCTTGACGGCAAAGAAATATTCAACGAGCCCAATTATCTTGAACGTCGGAAAGAATATCAACTGTCTTTGGCGTCGCCAATGGCTCAACCGTATAACCTGACGGTTTTCCTGAGAGTGTATTTATGTCCGGACGAGTATGCGGACAATAAGAATCCGGGTAACACCGCGGGAATTGTCATAAAACGCAAAGACTATGATTCGGAAGCATATCTGCTGGTCAACAAACGCCTGCCGCTGGCTTCGGTTCTGCCTGATGCGAGTAACTTTTTTGTTTCTTACCGGGATGAGCGCTTCGCCCTGACTGACGGTAAAAACTGGTACTGGCTGGATCCGGACAACCCGTCGTTGCCGCCGGGATGCGGGATCAGCGGAGTGAAAAATTTAATGTAGCTTAAGCGTCCCGCTTGAGTATGGAAAAATAATGGAGACCGTATGGAGAGAAAAGAAGACGCTTCGTTAAACGATATGAAGACCGAAGCGGCAGCGCTGAACGTGGATCTATCCATCGGCGATATGCCGACCATGACGGAAGACGATTTTCAGCCGTTGGGCAAAATCGACCGTTACCACATCATTCGGGAGCTTGGTGCCGGAGGTTTTGGAACGGTTTTTCTGGCAAAAGACACGATCGCCGGGGTCCAGGTGGCGCTGAAAGCCTTGCCGCCGGAGATATCCGCCATACCCGGGGAAATGGAAAACGTCCGCGAGAATTTCGTTCTGGTTTCCAAACTGCTGCATCAGAATATCGCGGGTCTGCTGCATCTGCACAAAGTCGAACAGGCTGATACCGCCGCGGAAAAACTCCTGCGTATCAGCAGCCGCAGTTATCTGGTGGTCATGGAATACGTCCCCGGTTCGGAACTGAGCGCCTGGAAGAAACAATTTACCGGCCGCAAGGTACCTTTTGACCGCGCCGTTGCCGTTTGCGCGAAAGTCGCGGCAGCGTTGGATTACGCGCATTCTAAAAACATAATTCACCGGGACATAAAGTCATCCAACATTATGATAAGCGCCAATGATGACGTCAAAGTCATGGACTTCGGGTTGGCGGCGGAAGTGCGTTCCAGCATGAGCCGGGTCTCGCAGGAAAAATTCGACACTTCCGGTACCCGTCCATACATGGCTCCCGAACAATGGACCGGTAAAGAACAGAACGCCGCTACTGATCAATACGCCTTAGCGGTGATGTTCTATGAACTTGTTTCCGGGAAAGTCCCGTTCCAGTCGGTATTCGAGACCGGCGATGCCATGCTGATGATGAATGTGGTCGAACAGAAACTTCCCGAACCGCTCCCCGAACTCAGCAAAAAACAAAAAGCTGTTTTAATGCGGGCTTTAAGTAAGAAACCGGAAGATCGTTTTACTTCCTGCGGCGATTTTATAAACGCGTTGTCCGGTGGGAAAGTAAAGACTAAAATAAAAGTTAAAAAGTCCGGTTCCAATGGGAAAAAGATATTGCCGGCAATTATTCTGCCAGCGTTAATTATCGGCGGCGTCTGGTATGGTCTTGATACTTACAACAAATATGTCAAAGCCCAAGCCGAAGCGGCGCGTTTGGCGCAGCTTCAGAAAGAACAGCAAAAGCAAATATCTGATGCTTTAAGTGCGGCGCGGCGTTTGTATAAACAGAATAAGTACGGAGA
>JBAYCO010000045.1:0-13847 GCA_041668685.1 Victivallaceae bacterium
AAATACCGTAATATTCGTTTTCCGCCCGCGCCCAGAGGCTTGCGTTGCGCGCGGTTTCCCAGTCTTCAGTAATGACCAGAATATCGAAATCGCTTTTGTAGGAATAAGTAATATGGTCTTCGACGTATTCGTCATCGACCCAGTTGCCGCGAGCGTGGCTTCCGAACAGGATAATGAGCTGCGTCTGCGGAACTTTTCCCAGAATGATCGACTTAAGCCTTTTGAGCTCCTGTTTTTTATAAAGCGGAAGATGCGCCAATGATTTTTTCATGAAACCCCGTATAAATTTTAAGGTCAATTCCCAACGATTTAATATAGTCTATGCGTCTTCAATGTCAAGGACGGGACGAGAAAGATTAAGAGTCGGAAACTTAACCCTTAAAACAAAAAAAGTTCCGACGAAGCCGGTTAAGTTCATCGTATATATTTTTTATTTTGCGCACATGGAGACAATGGTCATACGTTTGTAGTACCGCCTTCAGGCGGAACAGTCAATGTTAACCCTCTGGATGATTCCGCTTAAAAGCGGTACTACAAACACGTTATTATTCCGTCACCCCAAGAGGATGTTCAAGTGCCGATAGTAGCGCCGAGTCTCGATGAGACCGGAAAACCGGCCTGCTTAACAAATTTCTCATTCTTATTCGGGCAGTTCTCCTGAACTAGACTCTTGCGAAATGCGGATTTTACGAGGTAGGGATGGCTCTCCGAGCCGTCCGCCCAGCTCAAACGCGGCGCGCTTGGAGAGCACGCCCTACCAGTTTTCTGTATTTCGCACGAGTCTTCTCCTGAGTAAAAAACCGAGCTCATAGAGCCCAGCATTGAAAAAACTCCCCATAGGGGAGCAAGAGACGCTAATGGAATTTCAGAGTTTAACTCTCATGCAACGTTTCCTACGCCCCTGGGGACAGGGGCGGCTACATCTGTTTCTCAACATGCAAAGCCGGTGTAGCCACGGCTGCCCCTAGCCGTGCGGGACTAAAGGTTGGATGGCGAAAGATTTTGCAGAACAATTTATGGAAATGGTAAAACCGAAGAACTATGACCCCGCCCAGAGGACGGGATTTTAAAGGACTCAATAAAAACGGAGAAAAAGTTTTTTAAGGAAATTGAGGGCTTTAAATCAAACCGTCATTTTATAATGCGGCGACATGCGGCGCCAGCAGGATTTTCAGGAAATTTTTATTGTCTTTCCTCTCATAACTGAGCTTATCGGCCATTTTGCAGGTGAGGAATATGCCTATCCCGCCAAGCTGGCGATGCTGCAAGTCGGATTCCATATCCGGGGCGTCGGCATCCAACGGATTAAACGCGTGTCCGTCATCGACAATAGTCAAAATCATGACTTCATTGTCAACCTCCAGTTGTACTTCAATATCATGCGGATCTTTATCGTCATATCCGTATTTAATAATGTTGGTAAGCATTTCCTCGATACATACATTTAAACTGAAAAGCAGTTGCTCCGAAAAATTATTTTCTTTCGCGATTTCATTGATCTCGGCACAAAGAATTTCGAGTTCCGGAAAGTTGTTCTTTATTGTAAATGTATAGCAGTTACCCATAATAGCCTGCCTGAAAATCACCGTTGAAGTTGTGATAAACTGATCGCATCAGGAGCATCTTTCGCTACCGGCAGAACCTTTGTCAGACCGGCAGTTTCCAAAGCCGTTTCAACCAGCGGGGGAACGGAATGCAGAATAAGCCTGCCGCCTTCGGAATCAAGTTTTTTGGCGGCGCTGAGCAGCATCCTCATTCCGAGTGACGCAATAAAAATAACGCCTGAAAAATCTACGACGACAGTCCGGTTGCCCGAAGCTAATCTCGCAAAATCCATTTCTACGTCTTTTATTCCCGCTACATCCAGGGAACCGGATAATAGAAGATTGGTTATTTTGTCTGTTGACTCAAGTTGGGTCAATTTCATTACTGTAACTCCTGATTTTTCTATAAAGGTTTAAAATTCCTAACCTCGCTAAACCGCAATATGCGCAATAAACGGCAAATTGCGGAATAATCCGTTTTGATCATCCATACCATAACCGTAAACGAAAACATCCGGTATCCTGAACCCGTACCAGTTTACGTCAATATCGACTTTACGCCGCGATACCTGTTTGTCCAACAGCACGCAGATACCGACTGAAGCCGCATCCTGTTTGCCGGCCCAGCTTTTTACCTTGTCCAACGTCAAACCGGTATCCAGGATATCATCCACTATCAATACATGCCGGCCGGCAATATCCAAACCCGGCTTTGACCGCAAAACCGGATTCCCGGAACTCTCGATGCCCGTATAAGAAGCAACCGTAAAAGTATCCAGCCGCAGCGGACATTTTATCTGGCGGATTATATCCGCCGCGAAAACCAGTGCGCCGTTGGCCAAAGCCCAAACCGTTATTTCTTCTCCCCGGTAGTGTTCCGTAATCCTTTCGCCCAATTCGGCGACCCGTTTGCCGATTTCTTCCCGGTTAAACAAAATACTATGATTGTTCCCGCTGCCAGTATATTTCAATTTTAGTCTTTTTCTGTCGTTTTAAATGTTTCCGAATAAACAATTCTATTTTCCGGCTTTTATTTCATTCGGCTTTATGCTTTTAATGTCCTTTTCAAGCGCTGAAGCCAGTTGTCCGGCGCATTCACTCATCGCCTTAACGAAATATACCGGTCCCTGTTTTTCGAATTTACTGGTAAAAATAACCGAACTTCTGGATATTGGCTTGAGTATATTATCAGGGGTTCCTTTAATTACGTAGTTCACCCCAAGCGAAACAGTATTCGCCTGCAAGTCGATCTTGAACATGAACACATTGCCGGAAACAAGCAATACCGAATCCCTGGGCGGGTTTCCGGACTGTGTGAACGCGCTTTGCAGATAACGGGTAAGAAGCAGACTCGGCGGCTGTATCCATTTGTTGTAATCATCCAGGATCATTTCATTGTTTTTACCTTGGTAGATCATTTTGTATTTCGCCGGCTCGGTCGAATCAAAAGCAAGTACTTTAACCTGATTTCGAGTCAGTTGAATTCGCGGCGGGTTCGCCAGGTCATAATATTTCACTGCGACATAAGGTTTTTCCGAGAATCCGAAAAGGCAGCCGCCGAGCAGGACAATTATCCCGACCGGGGCGGATAACAGACAAAACAGTTGTGCCAATCTCTTTCGCATAAGAATTTCTCCATTTTTTGCGCCATAAAACAAAACGGGAGTTCAATTATATATACAATAGTTTTGAAAACCGCAAATGTAAAGTCCTATACCGTTCATTGTAGAAAATTTGTTATTTTGACAGTATAACGGATAATACGGGATAAAATCTATATTGTTCCTATTAAAATAATGAGTCGCAATGGACAGCACAGAGTAAAGAAAATAAAATGGACGGATCCAACGGGAAAGGCTAGAACTGGTCTTGGTGGCGTTTCGGACCAGCATGTAACCAGAGATTAACACAAGGGTCAGTTTTATCTGAAATCAGATGATGATCTTCATCGGGTTCAATAACGAATACATCTCCGGTTACCATCGGAAACAGTTTTCCATTCACTTCCATTCTGGCTTTTCCCTGCAATATAATAAAAACCTCATAATCATCTTCGTGCACATGGTAATCCATACTCCCCGGCCCATCATTGCTATGGGTTCTTTCTTTAGGTTTTTTATATGATAATCCGCCTCTACATAAAAATTTGCCGGGGATAATTCCTTTTAAAAAATGTCCATCTCGAACATCTGCTAACTGATTCAGCCGATACTGTTTCATTATGAGTTTCCTTTATTTTTATGCTGAAATACTTCTTACTAATTCCGGCTGGATCTTAATATGTCTTATTTCACCGTCATTATCATCGTGCAACTTTCTAATTAATTTACAGGCTTCAAGCCCCATTTCGAAATATGGAATTCGCACATATGTCAAATCCGAACTGATATTACTAATCGCATTTCGACATGTATACGACATAACCTTTATATCCTTGCCCAGTTCCCAGCCGCGCTCGTAGATAAGCCGTAATAGCGGTATCGGATAAATCATCTGGTCACAGTACAATAATTCAGGCAGGGCATTCAAATCTCTGTCAAGAGATAAACGCAGAATCTCATAACCTTCGTTAATGGAACACGCGCCGAGTTGGTAAATCCACTCCGGAGCTGTTTTAACCCCGGATACTTCCAAGTTCATTTTAATTCTTGCCGCACGTTCCGCCAGGCTTGAGCTGACCAGGAAGCCAACCGATTTATATTTCCGCTCAATGATAAAATCGGAAACCATCTTTATCCCTTTCTCTCGGTCATATGATACGGAAGAGAATCCTGAAATAGTATTCTTGGGAACCATGATCACACAATTTACCCCGCGATTTGTTAAACGTCTTACGAGCATCTCCGAAACAAAATCCCAGAATATGACGCCGTCAGCTCCTGTAAACATTTCTTCCGCGGTTTCCAGAGCGTACCGTGACGGATCGATAAATTGCAGGTTTAAACCAAACTGCCGCATCCCGGCCATCAGGCCTGTCTGAATTTCATGATGTCGCTGCCAACCGGAAAATCCTAAATTTTCCTCGTTTACAGGGTCGTCGGGCAATGCGTAAAAAATATTCAACAAACGTGATTTTTCCGTACTCAAATCATTAACAAAAGCACCGCGGCGGTCAATCCTTTTAATGTAATTTTCCCGTTCAAGCAGTTTTAAAGCTTCAACAACCGTCCAGCGACTGACGGAATATTTTGCGGCAATCGCCCGTTCTCCGGGTAATTTCTCACCGGGAGCAAGTTCACCGGAATTTATAAGTTCTTTAAAATGTTTCTTTAAAGCAATGTAAAGAGTTTCATCCTGCCTACTTTCTAGTGCTGGCATGGTTTATATCCCCTGCTTGGAAGTGTATCTCATGTATACTTGGCACGGCCTGATCCGTTCCAGATACAAATTTATTATACAACAATATTCAGAGATTGTCAAGCAGGTATCTCAAAAACGGAAAAGTGATTTGCGTGTGTAAATTGAAAAAGTAAACGCACATCACCTAGAGAACGTCGTGCGTTTAGTTTTACAAACGACTAAAAAGAGGTTGAATTTTTCTCTTTATGATCTAAAATTGCAAGCTTTTTGTGCATTTACTCTAACAAAAAAGATAAAGCTCCGCCATGGCGTTACGCTCAGCCGGTTTTTCGGACACACTAAACGCACACCTATATTTTGTCTAAATATATACTGACAACATATCGCTACTTTTGGGAAATACAATCGAGTTACACACTGTTCATGCTTTGACTACGACGAGCTTTGGGCGGCAGCCCATTCTCGTCAAAGCACGCCCTATGCATAACTCTTCCAATGCGACAAGGAAATTGTCATACTAAATGCACTCTATGCTTTTTGTCAAACTAAATGCACTTGAGGGTTTGGAAGGGTGTGCGTTTACTTGTTCAATTTACAACAAACACCAATTGAAAAAATAATTTAATATTTACTTGACAATCTCTGAATATTGTTGTATAATAAATTTGTATCTGGAACGGGTCAGGCCATTCCAGATGGACTAAAGATGTATTTTTAAGCAAGAACCATAGACCGTGCCAGATTAGAAAGCAAACGGAAAAGTTAAAAAAATGACCGTCGTTGAATATTTTTCGTATTGCCCGAATACCCTGTAAGCATGGCGGTGTTCAAATAGACACAGAGTACGAATATGCAAGATTATTCAAGAGTAGTATTACGGAATTTTTGAAAAAACGAAACCTGGGAGGTTAAAAATGAAAACGCGAATGCTTGGTACTAAATGGATTTTTACTCTCATCGAACTCCTCGTTGTGATCGCGATCATAGCGGTTCTCGCCGCAATGCTGCTGCCGGCCTTAAATAAGGCGCGGGATAAAGCGAAAGCGATCGATTGCGTAAACAACCTTAAACAAATGGGGCTTTGTGTTCAGCAATACACTAATGATTATGAAAGCTATTTGCCTTATTACTGCCACGACACCGATCCCTTCCTGTATTGGTATGAAGCTGATGCCTGGCTTAATAACTATATGGGGAATGCCTATCAGGAAATACGTGTCTGTCCCAGTGATCTCAAACCTATGGGAGAACGCGGTATTAACTGGCACAGCTATATCTGGAATTATAATCAGACTATTCCTGACCCCGATTCTGTCAATCATCCCAAAACACGCTGGGGACGTAAAATGATAAAGGCGCCGTATGTCCTGACAGCTGACTATAATTACACGGATCCGGGAGCTGGAGCAAACACTGATTACGGTCCCGGAACATTCAGTTCGCAAGCTTCCTATATTGGCAGAGTCGGCACTCCCCACAGCAACAAAACCAATGTTCTGTTTGATGCCGGGCACGTTTCCTCCATGAGTTTTGGTGAATTTCGACTCCAAGCTTTTAAACCTTGATAAAACAACTAAAATAAGGATTAATATGAAACTTGTCAAATCCTCTTTGCTATTACTCTGCCTCCTTCGGTTTGTCTGTAATGCAGAAATAGTCGATGATTTTTCCGGGAATGACTGGAAATTATCTAAAAAAAGCCCAGGCAGGCTTATGATTAGTAAAAATAAACTTTACTTGGAGGATAAATCTAGGCAGTGTCCTTGGGTCGCGGCATATAAAACCTTTGATGTCAACATCAACAAAACCCCTTTACTGGTTATAAAAGTTCTGCAAATCTCAGACAGGGGGCAGGCAAAACTCATCAGAGAAAAACCTTATACCAAAAGACCAATACTTATCATGGACAGACCGGGAATTTTTGTCTATGACTTTACAAAAGCCGGAAAATGGACAGGAAAACATAAAATACAGGTACTGCTTTATTTGCTCGGTAAAGGAGGGAAAATAACTTATGAATATGTAAAATTTACCGACAAACTCAGCCCGGAAGACTTGGCGGAAATGAAGAAATATCATAAACCGCCCAAAGGACAAAATCCTTTTGAGCTGGTTCCACTGTTCAACTCATGCAGCTATTATTTTGTAACTCCCGCTAAAAAAACAATCAGTGCGTTTTTTCGAAAGAAAGGCAGCGAATGGCATAAAGTGTTAACTCCGGTATGGATCAGCGAGGAACAAATGTATCGCGGCAGTATAGTCGGGCTTGATGAAAACACAAACTATGATTTTAAAATCGTTAGCGGCAGTAAGGTTCTTGGCATCAAATCCTTCAAAACCTGGGGGTCCAAAATTCCTGTCGTGAAAACAATTGTACTGGACAATAAAAACTTTAAAGGGTATCTGAAAATAACTTCCAAAGGTTCACCGGATAATTGGATAAAATATATGGCGGCTCCTGGTTTTATCCTGAAAAACACTGGAAAAACGCCATTGATCGAACTTGTTAAAGCACAATATATCATTCTGGAGGGCCTGACCCTGGAAGGCGGCAGCAGTAACGCTGTCATAGTCAAGGACTGTAACAGCGTGCGTTTTGTCAACTGTGATATTTCAGGCTGGGGACGCGTTGGAATCCAGCGCTTTGACAAGGACGGCAAATATTACACTAAAAGAGGCCAAATAATTGATAATGATGCCGGAATACACCTGAAAACAAGCAGGAATACAGTAGTTGAACGCTGCTATTTTCATGATCCGCGCAGTACTGCTAACTCATGGCATTATTCACATCCGGCGGGTCCGGTGGGAATGTTGATAGCATATCCGAAGTCAACCGTAATACGTTACTGTGATTTCATCGGCAGCGACGAACACCGTTGGGACGACGCCATTGAAGGCGCCGGAAACTTTTACAGGAACGGCGGGTTCAACCGTGACGCTGATATTTACGGCAACATGATGACCATGGCCAACGATGACTGTATCGAGATTGACGGCGGACAACAAAACGTCAGGGTATTTCTTAATAAATTCGAAAATGCGCTTTGTTCAGTCAGCATTCAGGGATGTATGGCCGGGCCCTCCTATGTTTACCGCAACCTTATAGTTAACATGGGCGATGAATCCGGCAAAGCCGGACAACTTATAAAAACATCTTCTTATTATGCAGGAGAGGATGCAGTGTCATTCATTTTTAATAATACGGTACTAGGAAACGGAAAAAGCCTGCCGCTGCACCGTTTGTTTAAAATAGTTGCTAAAAACAATATCTTCGCCGGAACATTCGGTATAGGGGGACGGCGTTTCTGCAAAAAAGCGGAAACTGACTACAATCTGGTAACCGCAGAAAAAGAAGCGTACGAAAGCCACGGGATTTTTGGCGCGTATCCCAAATTTGAAGATGAGAAAGCGGGATTGTATGCGGTAAAAAAATCCTGCCCCACTGTAGGCAAAGGAGTGGTAATAGACAATTTTACGGGTTGCGGTAAAGTCGATATCGGAGCTTTTCAGCAAGAAGAAAATTTAATTCTTCCCTACCGTTCTATTCCAGTATCTCTTGATAAGTATCAATTAAATTTTTCATCCTCGAACAGTAAGGCTCAAATTGTATTGGCAAGCATCGGGGGGAAGAATTTCTCTTCGGAATACAGAATTCGAAAAAATAAAGTGTTCAAGTGGTTTACAGTAACTCCAGCAAGCGGCAGGTTGAATTCCGGCGAAAAAGTTAATTTCACGGTTAAACTTAATCCCGAATTCATGAAAGAACGCTCCATATACAGAGGAGTATTCCTTATTCGCCTGAAAAACGGTTATTCCCGCCCCGTATCAATATACGCGAAAACTAATATCAAACAATTGGTAAAACCCGCAAAGCAGGCTACTCGGTATATTGAGGCAGAGAAAGCGGTTAACGGGAGAAAATTTCATAAAGAACTGAACGATCCTGATGCATCAGGAGGAAAACACATTTTTATTTGCGGTAAAAATCGGAAAGTCGCCCAATACAATTTCAATATCAGCAACACAGGTAAATATTTTATTGCTATGCGTGTCAAATCAGACAAGCCGGTTGAATCTTATGATTCCCTGCAATTCTCTATTGACGGCGGAAAAATGGAAACAGCTCACTTGCAAAGCGGTACTTCTTGGACCTGGAGTCTTGCTGCTGAAAATAACCAATATCTAAGACAACTGCAAGCTTTCACTAAAAAAAGGAAAACATGTTATAAAAATCATGCCGTATGAAGCAATTTATCCTGATTTAATCGCAATTACTGAAAAACCTGAACTTTTTGAACAAAAGTAATAATGTGGTTGCTGTTGGAAACGACATGCCGGCGTATTCTAAGACCAGGAAAATTAAAAAGTCGACTGGTCAACCGTAATTTTGGTTGGAATTAATATTTATTAAGTGGATATTATGTTTAAAATTTTTGCAAAAATAATTTCTCTTGACTGGGAACATGCGATTTTCGCCTATAACATACGGCAGGCCGGATTTGTATCCGTGGAGCTGACTGCTCCTGATGGAGCCGTAAGAAGTTACAGATCAAGTGAAGCCGTCGGAACCGGAAGGCTCAAACTAGACGACCTTGAAGCGGACTGCAGTTATTCCGGCAAATTTCTCTGGAATAAAAAAGAAATAAAGTTTGGTTTCAAAACTTTGCCAAAACCCGAAGGTGAAATGCTTGGCGCCTTTTCAGTTATTGCAGATCCGCACTTATCCTGCAGGCTGGAAAACCGCAAGGGGCGATTATTAGTGGAATCAGCAATGCTTCTGGATGATGTTGTTAAACAATGCAATGTTTTACACAATGATTTTATTCTGCTGCCAGGTGACATAACCAACAAGGGGTTAGAAACGGAATACGCCGCGTCCCAAAAAATACTTTCGCAACTTCAAGCGCCATATATGGCCGTTGCCGGAAATCATGATGTTGATTCCAGGGGAGAACGGGATGCGCTGTGGCAAGCATGGTTTGGCGGATTTGAACACGTGATGGAAACAGATTACGCTTTATTTCTCGGCCTGGATACCAGCCGGGGGGGACTCAATCCCTCAAGTATAGCTATACTTGAAAAAGCTTTACAACAGAAAAAAATGCTTTGCATTTTCACTCATTATCAGCTTTTTGATAATATTGACATTAACCAGGGTACAACTCGTAAAATTATAAACAATGCCGCGTCATGCAAGCAACTGCTTGATAAATTGACTCGGATACCGTCAATAATCTATGCCGGGCATCAGAATGTGCCTTCGGTAAAAACCTGTAACAAGGCGGTGCAGATAAATATGCCGCAGCCTGTTCAATACCCCTGCGGATTTACTTATGTACGGTGTTATGCGAATGGTTTTTATCATACTTTCATGCCGATAAGCAGTGAAGTTATGAGGCAGTATTCCCTTTATACCGGTAACCAGGCCGCAGAGTTCTATAATGAACCGCAGTGGGAAGGCTTGTATCGTGAAGGCAAATCTATTGAACAGCTTAATTTTATTGTAAAAGGAAAACATCATGTCCGACAATTTAACGGCGATCAGTACAACCGTATTCGGCGAGGAAAATGCTCAAGGAAGCTTACTGCAGTTTCTTGATATTATTCAACAGGCCGGGTTTTCAAGTATAGAATTGTCCCGCAAACAGCGTGACATAGCCTGCCGTGCAAAGCAAATCAAGGAAACAGGATTAAAAGTATGGGCAATCCACGGTATTCTCGGTAACAGCGCAGCCAGTTCCGACAGAAATGTCCGCCGGTCAGCGGTAGCTGAGGAAATCGCCCGAATGGAAGATACCGCGGTGTTTGCGCCATGCCCGTACGTGGTTCATTATCTGGATCGGTTTAACAATCCAGTTTACGGAGAAAACTTCCGGCGCAGTATTGAAGATATCTATGCTTGTTCATCCCGGCTGGGATTTGATTTAACCATTGAAACCGCTCCATATAAACCGCAATATAATGAGCGGTATCCGGACAGTTTCGAAATAGCCGGTTTCGTCCGTTCTTTTAACACTTGTGACTTGAACATGACAATAGATATCAATCATTCCAATCTGAATGAGGATTTGGAAAAGGTATGTGAGAATTGCCGCGGGCTTATCAGTAACGTTCATATTTCAGATAACCATGGCACCTGGGAAGATCATCTTCCTCCCGGAGAAGGGATTATTGACTTGCGTAAAACCTTTACCGCATTGCGTAATAACGGCTATACCGGGCCTTGGAATATAGAAATCCACTTGCCGGAAAAACCCAATATTGAGACCTTAAGAAACATTCGACTCAGAGTAGAGGAAACTCTAGCCTGAATACTGTTTAAATTTAACAAAAGATAACAATAACTCTGGTCAATGAAAAGATGTCTCAGCTCATAAGGCATACGGGCAGGTTCGCAACATGCAATCAAAGTCATATATTAAGTCAGAATCTTTACGCCTATCTTTTTACAAGCTAAGGGGAAAGCTTGTTTGCATTTTATGTTATTCTTATTATATTGTCGTGATTTAAAAACGAGTAACGGAAATAGAGTATGCTGGATAAATGGCTGCTGACGAAAAACCAGATAAGTGTTTTAATACTGAACAATTTTAATTCTACAGCTCCAGGTTTTTTCTGGAGTTTGGGAATCCCCATAATCCAGAGTCTGATTTATTTTTTCGCGTTCAGCTTAATAATGGTTATTATCCCATTTCCCGTAATAAGCGCCGCCTTGCTCAATTGCTGTCAAGCAGCTTCGCGGCATAAAGCCGCTCCCGAAGGTTGCTTTTTACAAGCTTCACAAAATTAAGGACATTGACAAATATAAAATATACAAATCAACTCTACCCGGAAATCTGGGCGTAATGCTGATTTAGAAACGCACGGCTGGGGACAGGCCGGGATAAAATGAAATTTTATAATTATGATAATAAAAAAACAGCTTAATTATTCACTGATATTAGCGATTGCGGCATTCTTATTGTGCCTGCCCATACTTTTATTCGATAACTTGCCGGTAAGAGATGTCGTCAACAGGTACGCCCCAATGGCGGAAGCTTTCGCACAGGGAAACTGGCAGGACGCCTTCCAACCGAAAATCCCCCCTTTGTTCGTTATTGTTTCCGGAACATTCTCATATTTATTCCGTGTGAACGGAACCGTTGCGTGTGAACTCGGCAGCGCCTTATTTTTTGCCTTGACGGTCTTTCCTTTAATGGCATTGATGAAAAAAGTGTATAATTACAAATATGCCTTCTGGGCAACGGCAATGTACATATTAAGTTCACGTTTACTGCGTATTGCCGGCATGGGACTGCGTGATCCCGCTAAATGTTTCTTTATTGTTTTAGCCGCATGCGGACTTATATACTTTTTTCAGAAACGTAACTGGAGGGGCGCTGTATATTGTTCCCTTGGCGGCGTTGGCCTGACCCTGACCCGCGGTGATTCATTGCCGTTTGCCCTGCTGTTTCTCGCGGCAATATTTATAATTGAATTATTTAATGAGAAAAAAATACC
This sequence comes from Victivallaceae bacterium, assembly GCA_041668685.1. GTDB lineage: Bacteria > Verrucomicrobiota > Lentisphaeria > Victivallales > Victivallaceae > JAHOYW01. Next base: position 12,348 of record JBAYCO010000045.1, read on the forward strand.
GTACAAATCAATATGTGCCGTATTGATTTTCTGCGCTGCCGTTTCGCCGTGGGTATGCTACGAATATCAGAAAACCGGCTGGCCGGTAACGGAACAGCGCCAGGCAATGGTTTTGAACAGGATATTCGGCTATGAAGATTCAAAGGAAACCATTTACGCAGACAATACTGCTTTGCCTGTCGACCTCCGGAATAAGGAAAACATAAAGGAGTTTTGGAAAAATCTCTTTAAGGGACTCTGCCCGCAATACCTTTTGTTCATCATACCCGTATTGATATATAGAATACGGAAAAAAACGCTCAGTAGTGAAGAATGGATACTTTTAGCGGCAATATTTATCCATACTTTCGGCATGATCGGCCAAATTGCCATAGCTGATAAACGCTTATTTATTTATAAACGTTATTTGATAGTGGCGACTCCATTGACATACGGTTGGGCGGCGATTGGTTTGCGCTGGCTTTTTGATAAAACCAAAAAATTATTAAAGCTCAAACACCGCTGGGTTGCCACGGCTATTCTTATCGGCGCGGCCGTGATCTTTGTCTTCAACGCATGGAGCAGGATCAGAAAGGGCAGGATAAATCCTTATTTATATCAGCAAGTGAATAAGTATACAGGAATGGATTTGAAAAAATGAAAGTTTATTTGCGGCTTTTTTGTTTAATGCTTGGAGATTATCTCTCGTTTACGGGAATTTTTATACTCGCGACATATCTCTATCAATTATTCGGCGGGGATTATGAATTAATAATTTATTTGAAACTATGGCCGTTCGGATTCTTGTTTGTACTTATCAATGAAGTTACACGTCTGTATCATGGAACGATGCTCTATCCGGGAATTGCCCTGGGGCCGGCGGAAGAACTGCGCAGAATATTTTATTCTGTTACCAGTGTTTTTTGTGGTTTGCTGTTATTCTTGTTCATCAGTAAAAATTCCGCGGCTTATCCAATGAGCGTGTTTGTCATCACTTGGCCGCTTTGCATTTTGACTACGGTCATTTGCCGTTGGGGACTACGCTGCATATTTAAACGTTATAATTTTGGCAATGTCCGGGCCGTAATAATGGGGGCTGGAAAAATCGGCGAAAAAACCGCCAGACTGCTGAACAAAAGCAAGCATTTAGGTATCACTCCCGTCGCATTTTTTGACGATAACCCGGAACTGAAAGGCAGCATTATTGAGGATGTACCGGTAATCGGTTCGCTTGATAAACTGGAAAAAAACGCAAAAAGGCTGAATGTAGAATATATTATCACCTGCCTGCCGGTAACGGTTGTTATGGATAAAATAAAAGAATACTGCGGCGGCTTCAAACATGTCCTGATCATTCCATCCTCCAATATGTTTTCGTCGGGCTGGGTATACGCTTATGATATCGGCGGCATTCTCGGCCTGGAAATTCGTTGCAACTTGATGCTGAAACATTTATTGCGGCTTAAGCAGTTTATTGACTACTCCCTTGCCCTGTTGATTACTATATTTACTATACCGTTA
>JBAYCO010000046.1:0-13723 GCA_041668685.1 Victivallaceae bacterium
CAGGCGGTCTTTGAAAAATATTTTAACACAGTTAAACATTTGAACCGGATAAAATCACCGGAACAGATAAGCGCCGAAGGCGCGGTATTACTGGACTGTCCGACCCCGGAAATCCCGGTTCCCTGCCTGGTACTGAAATCAAAATCGCTTGCCGTCGGTATCGGCTGCCGCCGCAATACTCCATGCCAGGATATTGAAGACGCAGTGAAACAGAGTCTGGATAAACTGGATATGGATATTTTAAACGTGCAATGTCTGGCCAGCCTGGATGCCAAGAAAGATGAAAAAGGGCTTCTGGAATTCGCGGAAAAACATAACCTGAAAATTGAATTTTATCCGGCCTCTGAATTGAACGCCGTCGAATGCCCCGGTTATTCCCCACGGGCCGCGAAGGAATTCGGCACCGGTTCAGTGGCGGAGGCCGCGGCTCTGCTCAGTTCAGGTTCGGATTTGCTGTTGCTGGAAAAACAGAAATTTCTGCAGGTCACCGTCGCCGCCGCTTCTTACATAAAGGAAATCCTGAACCATGAGTGAGAAAAAAATATACGCTGTCGGCCTGGGGCCGGGCGCGGAAGATATGATAACCCCGCAGGCACTGGAAATTTTGAAAAATTGTGAGGTCATTGCCGGGTATGAATATTATCTTTCCCAACTGCCGGAAATTGTACGTTCGGGAAAAACTATCATATCCAGCGGTATGACCGGGGAAATCCAGCGCTGCCGCAAGGCACTGGAAGCCGCGGAAAAAGGCTGTCAGGTGGCGGTAATATCTTCAGGCGACGCCGGGATTTACGGTATGGCCGGACTGCTGATGGAAATCGCCGAAAAGGAATTCCCGGAGATCACGGTTGAAACAATTCCGGGAATTACCGCGGCTTCTTCCGCCGCCGCGTTGCTGGGAGCGCCGCTGATGAATGATTTTGCCGTGATCAGCCTCTCCAACCTGATGATCCCGGAGAATATTATTCTTAAAAGGTTGGAAAAAGCCGCCGAAGCTGATTTGGTTTGCGTCCTTTACAACCCTGCCAGTAAAAAGCGTCGAATACTGCTTGAGAAAGCTGTTTCGATATATTCCAGTAATGTCGGGGAAAAAACCCCGGCGGGAATTGTTACTGACGCCTGCCGCCCGGAACAGAGAATCACAATCTGCCGTCTGGATGAGTTCCCGTTTGAAGAGGTGAATATGAAAAGTCTGGTATTGATCGGAAACAGTTGCACGGTAATACGCAATAAACAAATTTACACTTTGCGCGGTTATAATGAAAAATACGAAATATAAGTTCAATTCCTTCTGTATTGCTGGAACAAGTTCCGGCGACGGCAAAACGCTCGTTACCCTGGCGTTGCTGCGGGCGCTGTCCCGGCGCGGCCTGAAAGTACGGCCGTTTAAATGCGGGCCGGATTATATCGATCCGACTTTTCACCGGATCGCCTGCAAGCGGCAGGGGCGCAATCTCGACGCCTGGATGATGGGCCCGGAAGCGGTGCGGACATCCTTTTCTTCCGTCTGCGCTGATGCTGACTGCGCGGTTATCGAGGGTGTTATGGGCTTGTTTGACGGCGCCGCGCCCGATTCCCTGGAAGGCAGCACCGCCCAAATCGCGACGCTGACCGGTTCCGGGGTGATCCTGACAGTCAACGCGCGCGGCATGAGCGGCAGTATAGCGGCTCTGGTCAAGGGGTATTCTGAATTCGATCCGCATACCCGGATAATCGGGGTGATCGCCAACCGGGTCGGTTCGGAAAAACACGCGGAACTCCTGGCGACGGCATTGAAAGCGGCGGATTTGCCGCCGCTGCTTGGCTTTCTGCCGCGCAATTCCGCCTGGGAATTGCCGGAAAGGCATCTGGGATTGGTGCCGTTCACAGAAAACAGCAAGCAGGAGGCGTGGTTCGACAGTCTTGCCGATGCTGCCGAAGAATACTTTGACATAGATGAAATATTGCGCTTAAGTGGCATTGCCAAACCTGTCGGGATCGAATATCAGGATGAAATACAGCCGAAATTCAGGATTGGCGTGGCAATGGACAAAGCGTTTCATTTTTATTATGCGGATAATCTTGACTTGCTGGAGCGGCGCGGTTTTGAGGTGGTTCCTTTTTCGCCGCTGACCGACAAGGCTCTGCCGGAAAACTGTGCGGCTTTATATATCGGGGGCGGTTTCCCGGAAGAGTTCGCCGCCGAGCTGGCGGATAATATGCAGATGCGCCGGGCGGTAAAGGATTTCAAAGGAACTGTCCTGGCGGAATGCGGCGGTTACATGTATTTATCGCAAACCGTGGATGAATATGAGATGTGCGGTGTGGTTCCGGCTCCGACATTCATGGGCAAATCACGGTGGGCGCTGGGGTACCGGCGGGCTGAGACTTTGGCGGATTCTTTTTTGGGACCGGCGGGTACTCAAGTGCGCGGCCACGAATTTCACTGGTCGGAAATAGACGAAAGCAAATTATCTCCGGCGTGGCGTTGCCGCCGGGCAAACGGAACTTCGGTCGGTAATTGTGGTTTCAGTTCAAAAAATGTTATGGCCGCCTACCTCCATATCCATTTCGCATCCAACCCGCAAATCGTGGATAACTGGTACGAATATCTTAAACAGGGAAAAGAAGAAATATGTTAAACACCGGACATGGCGGAAACTTGAATTTTTTAGCGGAACAGGCCGGGTGCGCTCCCGGAGAAATCCTTGATTTCAGTTCCAACATAAATCCTCTCGGCCACCCGGAATTCATCCGGGCTTCGGTCAGTCGTGCGCTGGAAAATATAGTGCATTACCCTGACCCGGTAGCGGAACGGCTTATTACGGCGGCAGCGAAAGTTTTCGGTACAGGAGAGCGGAATATCGTTGCCGGGAACGGTTCAGAACAGCTCATTTACGCTATCCCGCGGGCGTTCGGACTGAAAAAAGCCATGATCGCGGTTCCCGCCTATATTGATTACGAAAAAAGTTGCCGTCTGGCCGGGCTTGAAGTGAATTACGCGTATCTGGACGAAACAGATAATTTTACGCCAGTCTCCGGGAAACTCGACCAGCTTATCGAATCCGGAATGCTGGTTTTTATCGGTCATCCGGGAAACCCGGCCGGAACCGCGATGCCAAAAGAAGATCTGCTGAAGCTCGCGGAAAAACATCCCGGAACTGTATTCGTCATCGATGAGGCGTTTGCGGATTTTTGCGGCAGAGATTTCTCCGTATTGCCGGATATTCCGCCGAATATGGTTATCCTGCGCTCCCTGACTAAATTTTACGCCATCCCCGGTTTGCGGCTCGGGCTGGCGTTCGCTTCTGAAAATAACGCCGCGCTTATCCGCGCCCAGTTGCCGCCTTGGTCGGTTAATACTATTGCTCAGGAAACTGGAATAAAAATATTGACTGATTCTGAAGAATACGCACAGGAGACCCGGAAAAATATTGATGAACTCCGACAGGATTTTTCCGAACAGTTTGCTGAACTTGGTTTAAAAGTTTTTCCCGGTCTCGCCAATTATCTGCTACTGAAGCTTCTTGCGAAACAGCCGGAAATTTATGACAGATTACTGAAAGAACATCATATTGCGGTCCGAGATTGCTCCAACTTTGCCGGACTGGATTCTCGTTTTTTCCGGGTTGCGGTAAAAAATCAAGACGAAAACGCTTATTTTATTATCGCCTTGCGTCAGGTATTGAAAGGAGGCAGTTCTGCTAATAATTTTTATTTCCGACAACAACGGAAAAAGCCGTCCCTGATGCTTCAGGGTACTTGTTCCAACGCCGGAAAAAGCGTCCTTACCGCAGCGTTTTGCCGGATACTCCTGCAGGACGGTTACCACGTAGCGCCGTTCAAATCCCAGAATATGGCGCTAAATTCCTATGTTACAGCGGACGGCGGAGAGATCGGCAGGGCGCAAGCGGTGCAGGCCCAGGCCTGCCGCCTGGCACCCGATGTCCGGATGAACCCGGTATTGCTCAAACCCTCCACCGATACTGGCAGTCAGGTCATAGTCATGGGCAAAGCCACAGGAAATATGGAGGCAAAGAAATATTTCTCCCATAAACGAAACTTGTTTCCAGTAGTACGGGAGGCCTATGATTCGCTGCCGGCGGAATATGACGCGATCATTCTCGAAGGCGCGGTCAGTCCCGGCGAAGTCAACCTGAAAAAACACGATATTGTTAATATGAATATGGCGCGTTATGCGCGGAGCCCGGTATTGCTGACCGGGGATATCGACCGGGGCGGGGTTTACGCCGCCTTTATCGGCACCATGGAAACTTTTCTGCCCTGGGAACGGGAATTACTGAAAGGCTTCCTGGTGAACAAATTCCGCGGTGACGCGACTTTGCTCCGGGACGCCCATGAATATGTGGAAAATTTCACCGGGCGTCCGGTGTTAGGGGTAATTCCGTATAAAGCGGATTTAGGTATCCCGGAAGAAGATTCTGTTTCGTTTGCTTTAACACGCCCTGCTGAAAAGTTCAACGTTACTTTAGATGTCGCCCTGATCGAACTGCCGCATATTTCCAATTTTACCGATTTCACGCCGCTGGAAATCGAACCTGACCTGAATATCCGGAAAATCCGCCATCTCCGCGATCTGGGCAATCCCGATGTGATAATTCTGCCCGGCAGCAAGAACGTCATCGGCGATCTCGAATCATTGCGTGAGCGCGGAGTAGCGCAAGCGATCATTGAAAAAGTAAAAGCCGGGGCCTGGCTGATCGGGATTTGCGGCGGCTTACAGATGGCCGGAACCGTAATCCGGGACCCGTTACACTTGGAATCGCGACAGTCGGAAGTTAGCGGTTTAGATCTGCTGCCGCTGACCACGATTCTGGAAAAAGACAAATGTCTGAACCAGACGCGGGCTGTACTTTGCGCTTTCGGGGATAAAGTAAGCGGTTATGAGATTCATCACGGCAAAACTGTTTATGGTTCCGAACAACTCGTCAATATGCGTTCAAATACCGGCGAAGCGGTCGGATTTGCCGCTGGCCGTATTTGGCTGACTTACCTGCATGGGGTCTTTGATGAAGACGCTTTCCGGCGCAAATTCATTGATATGATCCGGGCGGAACGCGGCTTGGAACCGCTGGGGGAAATACAAGTTTCTCATGATATCGACGCGGCGCTCGACCTTTTGGCCGATCTGGTCAGGGAAAACGTTACTATGGATGAAATTTACCGGATTATGGGGTTGAAATAATGCTGGAATTATCTGCGATAATTTTCGGTGCGCTCGCCATCGACTGGCTGATCGGCGATCCGCAGGTGTGGTTTCACCCGGTGGCGCTGATCGGAAGAGCCGCGCTCAAACTGGAAATTTTTGTGAGAAGGCATGTGACGAATGAATTTTCAGGCGGAATGATTTGTACGCTCGCCATCACAATTTTTTCCGCAGTTGCCGCTTATATTCCGGTCAAGATTTGTTTGTGGATCAGTTATACTGCCGGGATTGCCGTGGCGGCGTTTATGGTGTTCATTACCATCGCGTTGAACAGCCTGTTGACTCATGCGGCGGCAGTTGCACGACCACTGCAAACCGGAGATATCGCCGCGGCTAGAAATAAACTCTCAATGATCGTCAGCCGGGATACGGCAATATTGGACGAGGAGGGAATTATCCGTTCCTGCCTGGAAAGCCTTGGAGAAAATCTCGTTGACGGTGTTACCGCCGCATTGTTCTATGCCGCATTGGGCTGGTATTTGAATGGGGCGGCGGGAGCGGCGGCGGGAGCATGGTTCTACCGCGCCGCCAATACGCTTGACGCAACTTTCGGTTACCGGAATCAGCGTTATGAAAAATTCGGGACTTTCCCGGCCCGCCTGGACGATGTCCTGAACTACCTGCCGGCCCGACTTACGCCGGTTGCGGTATACCCGGCAGCCCTGCTTTGCGGACTGCGTGCCGGCAACGCCGTCCGCTGTGCCTGGCGGGACCGCCGCAAACATCCCAGTCCGAATTCGGCTTGGGGAATGGCGGCCTTCGCCGGGGCGCTCGGTGTGCAACTCGGCGGCCCCGTCTGTTATGATGGGGTGTGGGAACAATATCCCGGCTGGGGAATAAAATATGAAGAACCGGGAATCAAACATATCGCCCGGGCCGGAAAACTGGCGCTTGTGACAACGGTTGTTTTCAGTCTGTTATTGGCGGCAGTTGGGAGTTTGCCATGAAAGAACTTATTCTGGACAGAAATGGAGTGGTGAAACGCAAATATGATGGCTGTTATCAGGCAAAATAAACTATAAATTTACCTGGAATTTGGATGTTTGAGTTTCTTTATACAGGATAAAACAGTTTTCAATTCTTTGTCTGTTAATTTATCAAGCTCATTCTCTATTTGTATTCTGATTTTCGATAATTTTGTAGGAATTGGGCTTATCAACTCGTCAAAAGCAGATTTGATAACCTTATCGTCAATACTTATATAATACTTTTCCAAGGTTTTAGTATCGTCTCCGAGGACTTTAGCCAACATATTAATATTATATCCCCTCGAGGCCATCATGCTGGCATAGGTATGCCTGAATGAATGGAATCCATAGCGGCAGATATTCTTTTTCCGCTGTAGCTTTTTTGAGGTTTCTGTTGTTTTTAATCCAGCATAATCCAATATTTTTATAGTATCTTTTCTGATTCCGTCGGGATTTCGCTTATAACGCTCTGCAACATTCGGAAGAATATAATCGTCTTTTTTCCATTTATATGCTTCTTTTAGCTTATCTTCTAATTGAATTACAAGCGGAATAATTGCATAACGTTTTATTCTCTTTGTCTTTTCAGGAATTGTCCGGATGATTTGCTCTTCAAAGTTAATACAATTCCATTTTAAATTACAGCAATCGATCAGTCGTAAGCCGGTAAATGCCCCAAGATAAAAAAGTATTTCCATTTCCTTTTTATGCATTGTTTTAAATTCAGGATTATTAAATACAGTCAAAATATGCTGGAGTTCCTCATCTGTAAATTTATAGTGACCTTGCTGATTTTCATTTTTACGGGATATATTTTCTTTGGCAAAAGGATTGCGAATATCTTTACCCAGAACTCTAAAAACTAAAAACAAAGTCTTGATATAAGCATTATAAGTTCTTTCAGAAACTTTTTGTTCCAACCATAAGAAATTTGCAAAATCAGCTCCGATTTCATTTGTAACCTGATTCAGTACTTTTGTTGACGGATATGCTGTGGCGAGCCATTTTGTAAATATATTGACCGCAGATTTATAACCTTTAAGAGTATTCGGGGAGCTATCTGGTCGTGACGGATCTAAAAGAAACTTATCCCAGAGTTCTTTAACCTTTATGTGATTAGGAGAAAGTATATTTTTTGCTTCAGCAATTTTTATAACTGTAAGTTCTTTATTGGTTATTTCTGTTGACAAGCCAATTCTTTCTTTTGCTCTTTGCTGAGCAATAGCATGGTCTGAGGTTTTGAGTGCCCGAACAAGGCGTTTCCCATTTACCGTATATTGAAGATAATATCTCTTTCCCCTTTTGAAGATATGACCTCCACCTTTACTTCGTGATTTTTTGCGCATATTAGAGTCCTCTTTTTTTAAAGTTTCATACTGTCATTATTTGTCTAAGTCTATCATGTTAAAATCATTAATCAAATGAAAAGCATACAAAAAGCATACAAAACAGCTCTTTTTGTGCTTGAAAATTAATGACTGGGGGTCAAAAGGTCGGAAGTTCGAATCTTCTCATCCCGACCATCTTTTTGCCCTTTCTTGAGGCTAAAGCTGGTAAATTACGCAGAAATAACGATTCCTTTAAATTCCCTTTAAAAACCTTAAATTCCTATTGTTTTAAGCACGATAAACCCCCTCAATACACCACCAGTAATTATCGTGCTGTTTTTATTCGTCTGGCGATATCGTAGCCGTTTTCACACATGCGATCTATGGTTCGGATATTAAGTTTATTGGAAGTTTACAGAAATGGTGCAGGGATTGCTGAACAGTTTTCAGCTATCATAATATTTTCCGGACTTAAACTTATTAAAGCTCCATGGCCTATGGGGACTTTGAATTTTTCCAGTACCCGGAAATTTGCGACATCACTTTTCTTTAGTGTGGCTGATTTCTTAAATTCAACTGGGTGCAATGCGCCGTTATTTTCAATTAAAAGGTCTATTTCACGCTTTTCTTTATCTCGATAGTAGAAAAATGGGGCCTGACGACCTGAATGCAGATAACTTTTTAGGAGTTCGGAGATACACCATGTTTCAAAAAATTCTCGGCTCATGGCTCCTGCGTTAAGCACCTCAGGAGTATTCCAGTTGGTTAAGAACGCGGCCAGCCCGGTATCAATGAAATATAGTTTCGGAGTGCTGATCATGCGTTTATTAAGATTCTTATAGAAAGGATAAAGCAAGTACACCAAGCCTGAAGTCACCAGCACGCTCATCCAGGTTTTTGCCGTGGGTTGCGATATATCGGCATCTCTGGCGAGACTTGCATAATTAAGAAGTTGCCCGGTGCGTGCGGCGGCGGCTTTTATAAACGAGTGAAATTTGCCAAGGTCGGCAACCTGGGTTAAATCCCGGACGTCACGTTCAATATAGGTATTGATATATGAATCAAAAAAGATACTCCAGTCAGAATCATCACGAGTTATAATTCCCGGGAAAGAACCCCGCCAAATCCTCTTGTAAAATTCAGGAGCTCCAATCATATCCATGCCGTCGTGCGTAAAAGTATCAGGTAAAAATGGTTGATTTCCTTGTCCCGCAAGCTCACGATTGGATAGTCCCAAAAGATTAAATACGGCAATGCGCCCGGCAAGAGATTCCGTTACGTCTTTCATCATATGAAATTGTTGAGAGCCAGTCAACCAGAACATCCCATTGCAGTCAGATTTTCCATTGAATCTGGCTTCATCAATCATTACTTTTATATATGGCAAAAGCTCCGGCGCATATTGAATTTCATCAATTATTACAGGTGGAGGAAAGTTACTTAGAAAAAGCTGTGGATCGTTTTTTGCCATTTGCCGATAGTCAAGACTATCAAGGGAAACATATTTTCTTTCCGGTTCAGATATATGACGTAAAAAGGTAATTTTACCAACCTGCCTGGCTCCTGTAAGAACCACAGCGGAAAATGATGAACTTGCTTTCATAAAAGCGTTTTTTAAATTTCGATTGAGAAACATAATTAAATCTCTTTTTTGACTAATTCAAAATATAACTTTAGATTAGTCGCATTTTGCCCAAAGGTCAAGAAAATTAACCAAAAAAACAGAAAAGTTTTATCATTCTAAAGGTCATCCGGCATTGTAAAATGGCGTTGACAGCGTGTCGCTGAAGAAGTTAGAGTTTGCTGGTATCCACTCCGGCTTGCTCGCCTCGTGGTTTTAAAATTCAGTGTTGCTGTTGATAATTACCCTCTGGATAGCCACAGGAGAAAAATTTTACCCATAGAGAAGTATGCCAGTATCTTTAATCTTGGATTGTCTTCTGAATATTGAGAATTCAAAAGGTCGGAAGTTCGAATCTTCTCATCCCGACCATCTTTTTAGCCTCAAAATTTCATGCTTTAACAATATCTTCCCTTGATAAACTGGCTAAAAAAATTAAAAACAAATTTTACTCTCCTGAAGTTTTTTCTGTATGGGTATAAAAATTAGCTTTCACACTGGAGCGTTAGACTTTTTTGTCATAATCACATTAATTCCATTTAAAAGTCATCGGTAATCAGTTAACTTAAGAGCTTTGAAACAACAAGTTGCGCTTCCGGTATTGCCTGACGTTCAAATAAGGTTATATTATTTCAATCAACCGCAAAGGAAGTGTCAATGGGTAAGTCCAGAAAAATGTCTTCAGCCGAAAAAAGCTGGATACTGTATGATTTCGCTAATTCATCTTATGGGCTAATCGTCCTGACGACGATAATGCCGATTTATTATAAAAGCCAGATTGCCGGGAACCTGCCGGACGCGGTGAGTACCGCCGACTGGGGCTTTACCAATGCCGCCGCCAGCCTGGTCATTGCGCTGTTGGCTCCGGCGCTGGGCGCGATTGCCGACGTCAAACGACAAAAGAAAGTTTTCCTGTTTATTTTTCTTTGCCTGGGGGTGCTGTTTACGGCGGGATTCAGTTTCATGTCCCAGGGAATGCGGTTGACCACGCTGACTTTTTACGCGATCAGTCTGGTCGGATTCGCCGGAAGTAATGTCTTTTATGACTCGCTTCTGGTAGATGTAACGACCAAGCGGCGGATGGACTGGATTTCCGGGGCGGGTTACGCCTGGGGATACCTGGGGGGAGCGATTCCGTTTATCCTTTGCCTGGGGCTGATCTGGTGGGGAGAGCGGCTTGGAATGTCGGAGGAAATGACCAAGGGGGCATTTCTGCTTACCGCTGTCTGGCGGGCGGTATTTTCGGTTCCAGTGCTGAAAAATACCCGGCAAAAATACATCATCCGAAGCTCGGAAAAGAGTGTCATGCAGGCATTGCGAAACTTGTGGGATACATTGCGTAAAATTCGTCGCTACCGGGATGTCGTGCTGTTTTTGCTGGCCTATTTTTTGTATATTGACGGCGTGGACACGATCATCCGAATGGCGGTGCCGTACGGGAAAGACGCCGGGCTGTCGTCTCAAATGCTGCTGGGCACGATCCTGGGACTGCAATTGCTGGCGTTCCCGTTTGCGCTGCTCTACGGTCGCTTGGCGGAAATTTTCTCAGCCAGAAAAATGTTATATGTGGCGATCAGCGTTTATATCGTGATCGCTTTCTTCGGCTACCTGATGCCGGATATTCGCAGCATCGACCACAGGCTGACGGTTTTCTTCATTCTGGCGTTCCTGATTTCCACGTCACAGGGCGGAATCCAAGCGTTGAGCCGCTCTTATTTCGGCAAGCTGATCCCGAAAGAACAGGCTGCGGAATTCTTTGGTTTCTACAATATTTTCGGCAAGTTCGCAACCATCCTCGGTCCGTTGCTGATCGCACTGGCGGCGCGTTTGCTGGGGCAGGCCAAATACGGTATTTTAAGTTTAGTCTTCCTTTTTGTCGCGGGCGGCATCCTGCTTTATTTTGTTAAAGACGAAAACAAGAAACTGTAAAAATGAGGCTCGCCGTCGGCGTTTTACGTTGACAGTTGAAAATATGACGCTAGATTATACTCCGTTAAACGGAATATGACAAAAAAGGAAAAAAATGCCGAAAAAAACAGAATTGCTGAAATGGGTCTGGACTGGGACAATTATTGTCTTCGCAGTTGGACTTGTCGCCGTAACCTTTATCAAAGGCTTGTCGCCGACGTGTTATTTTAATAATTATTACCAGCTTTTCATAGTGCTGGCCCTGCTTGCTTTTTTCGCGGAATATATCGATTCTTCATTGGGGATGGGCTATGGAACAACTCTTACCCCGCTGCTGATTATCGTTGGTTTCCAGCCGCTCCAGGTAGTCACCGCCCTTTTGTTTTCCGAGTTTATCTCCGGAATTACCGCCGGAATTCTGCATCACAAAGCCGATAATGTGAATTTCATCAAGGATACTGAATCGAGAAAAGTGATGCTGCTGATGGCGTCTTGTTCAATTGCGGGAACCTTGCTGGCGGTTGCCGTCGCATTGAATCTGCCGAAGTTTTACGTCCGGCTTTACATCGGTTTAATGATCCTCGCGATCGGCATTTTCCTTATACTTAAAAGCCGCACGAATTACCGGTTCAGTTGGAAAAGAATAACTGCTATCGGCCTGCTTGCCGCTTTCAACAAAGGCATATCGGGAGGCGGATACGGGCCTTTGCTCACCAGCGGACAGCTTCTTTCCGGGATTAAGGAGAAAAACGCTGTGGCGATCACTTCAATGGCCGAAGGACTTGTATGTTTCGTCGCGGTAATTATTTATTTTCTCAGCGGAACCGAGTTCGACTGGAAACTGACCATACCTTTAACGCTGGGGGCCTTTATCTCGGTACCCGGCGCGGTCTTAACCGTGAAAATAATTCCGGCGAATTTCATCAGGGGCCAAATAGCGTATGTAACGCTTTTCCTGGGCATACTGATGGTTGCCAAGACAATACTCCTTTAAAGGTAACAATTCCGTTGCGGGAACTGTTTTTAATAGAGAAACATCGACGGGAATAAATATGATTGATTGTCACATATCGCATCTGAAACAGCTCGAAGCGGAATCCATCCATATCATTCGGGAAGTCGCGGCGGAGTTTCAAAATCCGGTAATGCTGTATTCGACCGGCAAGGACTCCTCGGTAATGCTTCGCCTGGCCCAGAAGGCATTTTACCCGGCAAAAATCCCGTTCCCGCTGATGCATATCGATACCAACTGGAAATTCAGGGAAATGATCTCTTTCCGGGAGAAAACCGCCCGTGAAGTCGGTTTTGAATTGAAGGTATATATAAATCCGGACGGTATCCGGGACAATATCAATCCGTTCGATCACGGTTCCGAACTGCACACCCGGATAATGAAAACCGAAGCGTTGAAAAAAGCGCTTGACCTTTACGGTTTTGACGCGGCATTCGGCGGCGCGCGGCGGGACGAGGAACGCTCCAGGGCCAAGGAAAGGGTTTTCAGTTTCCGGGACCGTTATCACCAGTGGGACCCCAAAAACCAGCGTCCGGAATTATGGAACCTCTATAACTGCAAAATCCGGCGGGGAGAATCAATTCGGATATTTCCGTTATCCGACTGGACCGAACTTGACATATGGCATTATATAAAGATCGAAAACATACCGGTGGTTTCGCTGTATTTCGCGCAGGAGCGGCCGGTACTCGCAAGAAACGGCAGATTTATCCTTGCCGATGACGACCGGCTGAAGCTTGAACCGGGCGAAAAAGTGGTAAACAGAAAAGTCCGTTTCCGTACTCTCGGCTGCTATCCCCTTACCGAAGCGGTCGAATCCGACGCGGAAACCATTGAAGAAGTTCTCCGGGAAACTTTTCTGGCGACGAGCTCGGAACGCCAGGGACGGGTTATCGACTATGACGGCGCCGGGAGCATGGAAGAAAAGAAAAAAGACGGATATTTTTAAATGAAAAAAGCGACAGAATGCAGATACGTCGTACCTGAAAAAAATAAAATCAGGCGGAATCTCGCGGCATATCTCCGGCAGCATGAAACAAAGGACCGGCTTCGTTTTCTTGCCGCGGGCAGCGTCGACGACGGGAAATCAACCCTGATCGGCAGGCTGCTTTACGATTCGCGGGCAATATATGAGGACCAACTCAGCGCGGTAATGCAGGCAGGCCAGGTCTACGGGACAACCGGCGGCGGTTTCGATCCCGCCCTGTTGACCGACGGCTTGAAGGCGGAACGGGAACAAGGCATAACCATTGACGTCGCCTACCGTTATTTTTCCACGGCAAAACGAAATTTCATCATCTGCGACGCTCCCGGCCATGAACAGTATACCCGGAATATGGCTACCGGCGCTTCGCGCTGTTCCCTGGCCATAATCCTGATCGACGCCGCCAACGGGGTAAGGCCGCAGACTAGACGGCACAGTTTTATCTGCTCGCTTCTGGGGATCAGGCACTTCATTATCGCCGTGAACAAGATGGATAAAGTAAATTACGAAGAGCGGATTTTCCGCGACATAAAGCGCGATTATGAAAACTTTGCCGCCAAGCTTACCGTTAATGACGTAAATTTCATCCCGATCTCCGCTTTGCAGGGCGATAATGTCGTTGACAAAAGCGCCAACATGCCCTGGTTCAGCGGCGCGCCGCTGCTGACGGCGCTCGAAGAAATATCAATCGGCAG
>JBAYCO010000047.1:0-13712 GCA_041668685.1 Victivallaceae bacterium
AGCTTCTATAAAAACCTGATAGGATTTTTTTACAGTTGGAATATGCTCTTGTGCGAGAATTTTATCAGCCAGCCGTCAACTTTCTGGAAACTTGATTTATGGCGGGAAGTAAAAGACCTTGATCCCAGCTATAAAGCGGCGTGGGATTATGAGTTGTGGCTCAATATGGCGCGGAAATCGCGTCCGATCCATTTAAGAAAAAATCTCAGTTGTTTCCGCCGCCATGAAAGTTCCATAAGCACAAATAATTTTGAAAAACAGTTCGATGAGGAGCTGGAGATTGCCCGGAAACATTGCAGCTTCACACATTATTTGATTCACGCTTTCAACCGTTGGAAAATTGTAAACGCCTACAAGATATTTTCCCGGTAAACGTTATTTGCCGTATTTGTGCTGTATGCGCGCTTTTTCGAAATAATCCCAGCCCCAACCGATCAATTTGTCGTTTTTGAACACCAGGGGCAGACATTCATCCTCGGTCGTTCGTCCGTCGTACCACTGGGTATCCACATAGTAGTACCAGACGTTTGGGGATACATACATTTCATCTTTAACCGGTTCTCCCATTACTTTAAGAACCTGCGCTTTAGTCATATTGAGACGCAGTTTTTTCGAATTCTCGACATTTTTCCTTACAATGAAGGGAGCGCAGCCGTTCAGCGTAATAAGTACGCTTACGGCAAGAAAAACGGGAAATAATATTCTTTTCATATATAAATCCTGATTTGCGGGTTCATGATTTTATAAATTACAGGCTAATTAAAGGTTTGCAAATTCACAACAACTGTAAAATGTATAATTATCTCCGATGGTCTAAACGCCCTGACCGAATGCTTGCTTTTAAATGCGCGTCAACGCTTGAAAAAGCGTTCAAGTTAAATATATTTATAATGAATTGCATCCTAACAGCTAGTGCTAAGCCAATCATCGGTTGACCCATGGCACGGCTGGGGACAGCCGTGGCTACATCGGAAAACGCAGGTGAAAGGTAAATGATGCAGCCGCCCCTGTCCCTGGGGGCGTAAGCGACATTAGACGTTTGATTTAACACTAGTGAAAAATGAAAAAGATACTGATTTTCAGCATTTTAGTGCTGATACAAAATGTTTTACCGGCCAAAATGGTCATTGCCGACACAATCGGGCAGGAAAAAATCGTGCGCACTCTCGCAATGAGCCTTACCCTGGACCGCAACGTTGAAATAGAATCCGCCAAACTGACGGAAGCGCTCCGGGATTTGCGACAGGGAAAAGTCGACCTGGTGCTCAGCAACTACAAGCTTGACAGCAAACAGCGCGTAAGCCTGAAAGTGAATTGTTACCGCTACGCTCTGGAACCCCTGCTGGTGGTGACGAGCGCCGCGAATAAGATAGACAATATAAGTCTGGAAAACCTGAAAAAGGTGCTTAAGGGGGATATTCTGACCTGGCGTCCCCTGGGGGGAGAGGCTTACATAATCAATCTTGCAATAGTAAAGGACGACCAGCCGGGAATGCTCGCATTGTATAAGGAGTTTTTGGGTAAATCCGAATTGAAAGCCAAATATCTTCCGGTAAGCAATGCCAGAGGCATTGGCGTGTTGGCCTCCATAAAGGCGGGATTCCTGGGAATTTGCGGGTTCGCAAACCTGCCGCTGGCCGCAAAGCCGCTGGCGGTAAACGGCGTTAAACCGACGATCAAAAATATCCGCTCAGGACGCTACCGGCCGACCGCGGAATACTGGGTCTGGATATCCGCGAGAGATGATTTTAAAGACCGGTCAAGCCATAAATCAGCGCTTGATTTCCTGAAACTTCTCCGGTCTCCTGAAGCAGTCAAGCTTATAGAAAGCTGCGGGCTCCTGTCCAGTGTCAAACCAAACCTGAAGGAATAAAATTATGCGTAATATCAAAAATCTGCCGTTTGATAAGATCACGGTCGCCCCATCGCTCCTGGCGGCGGATTTCGGCAATCTCAATGCGGAAATAAAACGCGTAACGGATGCGGGGGCGGATTTGCTCCATCTGGATATCATGGACGGACACTTTGTGCCTAACCTGACGATGGGGCCGCCGCTGGTAAAATCGATCAGGAAAGGCAGTGATTTAATTTTTGACGCGCATTTAATGATTACTGATCCGCTGAAATACGCGCCGGTTTTTATTGAAAGCGGGGCCGACCACATAACTTTTCATGTCGAACTGGATTACGACCCCGCAAAAGTAATAAAAACCATAAAAAACTGCGGGGCGACCGCCGGGATTTGCGTAAAGCCGAAAACCCCGGTGGAAACGGTTTTCCCTTATCTGGATGATGTGGAAATGGTTCTGGTTATGACCGTTGAGCCCGGCTTTGGCGGACAAAGTTTTATGGCGGATATGATGCCGAAAATAACGCTTCTCCGTGAGGAAATCCGGCGGCGCGGCTTAAAAGTGCATATTCAAGTTGACGGCGGTATCGACGGAACAACCGTTGAAACGACGGCCCGTGCCGGGGGTAATATGATGGTCGCCGGAACCAGCGTTTTCCGCCACCCCGAAGGCGCCGCCAAAGGTATCGCGGAGCTGCACGCCGCCTCGAAATTTTTATAAACGCCGCCGGAAACGCTGAATATTTTTTACATCCAACCGACAGCTTCGGCAAGAAGTTTCGAATAATAAACGAAATCCGGCCACGAAACATCCGCCGGAACGCCATGGTCGCATGAGGGTATGAAGCCACCGGATTTAATGACGGGTTCAAGGCGTTTTATTTCCGCTTCGATGAATTTGCCGCCTTTGGCCATTTCACGTTTGTCTACCCCGCCCCGGTAAGCCATTTTTTTACCGAAACGGCGGCGGAATTCGTTAATATCGTTTCCGGCGGCGACTTCGATGGGATCGCAGATATTAATGCCCGCTTCTATCCATATCGGAATGAGTTCCGCGATAAAACCATCGGAATCACAGGCGTATACGGGAATTCCGGCTTTTTTAATGACCTTTCCCCACGCTTCCCATACCGGCAGCAGAAATTCGCGAGTCATGGACGGCGAGAGCATAGAGTAGCCTTTATATGCCATATCCTCGGAAATGTGAACCATATCGGGAATACAGTATTCGAATGCGTTTTCCATAAGTCTGATAATATAATCCCGCCAGAAATCCAGCATCGCCTTTACCAGTTCCGGATTGTCGTAGAACATCATGCTCAAGCCTTCAAACCCGCACCATTCGCGAAGCTGCCAATAAGGTCCGGAAAAATGGAAACCGAGAAAGTTGTCCCGGCCTGTGAGTTTATTTTTCAATTCCTTCCTGTCCGTTGGATAGCGGGCTGCATCGTCCGCATTGTAACGGGCTCTCATGTTTTCCCAGTCATCCCAACTTTCCACCGGGCATTTTATCCAGCGGCGGGTAACAAAATCTATCGCGTTGCGCAGATACTCCACGGAAAATTCATTGCCTATTTCACAAATATTGCCTTTCCAGTCCTGGACGATCTGGGAGTCAGCTTTTTTCTCTATTACTTTTTCTTCAAAATGCGGCATCATGCGTTCGTCAACGGAAAAAGCCATTCCAGGCGAAGGAAAGTCAAGCTTTCCGCCCGCTTCACGATAGGCGTATTCGGTTATTTGTTCCGGCCTTACGTATTTCGGCAACCCTTCCCTATGCCAGCGGGCGCGGGTGGATTCCCGCCCCGAACCTGGAATAAACGGGATCCGATCCGGTTTGCCGAAAAGCAATGCTTCCAATGTCCTTTGCCGGTCATTCATTTTTATATTCTCCATATTTATTGATTTTTCAACTTTATAAAAATATTTGCTTTTTATATAATTTTACATATATTATTCATAAATAACAATGGACGTATCAATTACATTTATGGACAAAACGACTTTAGATAAAACAAAAATATTCATATCCGAAATATTCCGGACGCCGTTAAGCGCGGAAAGGGAAATCGGCCTTTGGATAGACAGAATCGGGGTCAGCGGAGCTGCCCCGAAAACGGCCAAACTGCGCGTACTCGGCTTATATGCTGCGGTGGGCATTGAATCAGGCTCCGGTTTTTATTACAGTGAAGCGGGCGGGAAAATTCCAGTCAGCGCCGGGGATACGATAATTGTTTTTCCGGATATCCCGCATCGATATTTCCCGGAACCGAAATGGGAAACCCGGTTTGTCGTCTGGAATGGTCCGGAAGCGGTAAAGCTCGAACGCTTAGGTTTCCTGTCTCGTGAACAGCTTGTGATTCCCAACAGCGCCAATGCGGTTGTTAAAGCCAATAAGGCGCTGCTTGAAATTATTCATCGGGAAGATCTCGGTTCAATCCTCGCCCGGAAAAATATTGCGCTTGAAATGATCCTCAACCTTCACTGCAGCCGCCTGTCTGAAGAAAAACATAAATATACCGATTCACAGATAGACAGGGCTGTAAGTTATATGCGTAATAACTATACCGGAATTCTTTCCGTTTCGGAATGCGCCGCCGGGGTTAATATGAGCGAAAGCCATTTTCGCCGGCTTTTTAAACAGCGTACCGGGCGAAGCCCGAAGGAATTTATTATAACTTTGAAAATTTCAAAAGCGAAAGAACTGCTTTCGCGGGGCGAATCCATAAAAAAAACCGCGGAATTGGTTGGTTGGGACGATGAATTTTATTTCATGCGGATATTCAGGAAAATCAGCGGCATTTCCCCGGGTAAGTTCCGGGGGTAAACTTTTATTTGTTATCTTCGCTGTCTCTTCCGTCTACTGCGGCGATCCATTTATCGCCGATTTTATGCAGATCGACATGATGCATTCCGGATGCATTCCAGCCCCGCCCGCTCCCGGTCAAGAGCGGTTTTGAAGAAACCGGCTTTTCGGAATATGTCGTTTCTGTCAGCTCGGTTATTTCAAAGGCAAAAACCTGTATGCCGTAAGACGGGTCACAGTCCTGCGTAAACCTGTAGGGACGACCTTTATAAACAATAACTCGTCCGCCCGGACGGGAAATATGGGCGTTGAATTTTATGATGGGATTCATGGGGTGGGACTTCCATTCGCCTTCCAGGCTGTCCGCATAATACAGATTAAGGATATTGCTGAATTGAGTTGTGACAAAAAGCCACCATTTATTATTGTAACGGAATATTGCAGGATCTACGAAAGAATAACCGGAAATAAGGTTCCCGACATATTTCCATTTGTCGGGAAATGTTTCAGCTTTGTATAATCTAACCGCCAAATCCTGATGGCTTTCCGGAACCAGGTAATATTCCCCCTTCCATTTGAAGACATTGGGAAAAGACAGGTGAAATTTTTCATCAAGGATGACTTTTCCGTATTTCCAGTTTTTCAGGTCTGGACTTTCAGCAAAGGCAATATTACCTTCATGGTTTACCCGGTCCATAACCTCAAAAAACATGAAAAAACTGCCGTCTTTTTCAATCATGAAAGGATCGGCGACATAAAGAGCGTCGCCGCAGTTTTTACCGGTAAGCACCGGATTGGAAATGCCGGCGGCAGGCTTGAGGGTGAATGGAGATGAACCCTCAAAAATCCCTATTGACCATGGACCGTAAGCCTTTTCTTCCGGCAGAGATTTATATGCGTCCTTGAGCTTATAGTAAGGGAAAAATTTGTATTTATGCATGAAAAGCCCCCAGATGAGGCCGATCATCAGCGCCATGAAAAACATGACCAGCGCAAAAAATCTTTTCTTTATAAAAAACGACCGTTTGCCTGGAGAGGCTTTTTGTTCATTCGGCATATATGCTCCCGGATATTTCTATGGTTTTCCAAAACAAGTATTTATTAATATAGTATGGAAAAGCCTGAAAACAAAATCCAAACAAAAACCTTTATTGAAGGAAATTCCCCCAATAAAGGTTTCTTAAATTCAGACGACTGCCCGAAATTATTTTTTGAGGTCCAAAGCTTCAAGCTCGTTGAACACTTCACCCATATCCACCATTTCATCGCCTGGTTTCAATGCGGCGGAATATTCTTCTTCGGCAACCTTCAGGTCTGCTTCAGAGAAGTCTTCTTTCGCGGCTTTAATGCTCAGTCCGATTCTGCGTTCTTCGTTATCGACTTTGATAACGCGGGCTTCGACTTCATCACCGATATTCAGCATGTCCTTGACGCGTTCAACGTGGTCTTTGCTGATCTGGGAGATGTGAATCAGGCCGTCTATTTTATTTGAAAGCTCAACGAATGCCCCGAAAGCGGTGACTTTGGAAACTTTACCTTTGACGATATCGCCGAGTTTGTAAAGTTCGTCTATTTTCGCCCACGGATCTTCTTCGTTTTGCTTCAGGCCGAGGGATATGCGTTGCTGGTCAGGATTGATATCCAGAATGACAGCTTCGACTTCGTCGCCCGGCTTGAGAAGTTCGGTCGGATTGTTGATTTTGCGGGTCCAGCTCATATCGGAAACGTGGATCATGCCGTCAATATCGTTTTCGATTTCGACGAATGCCCCGTAGCTGGTCATATTGCGAACCTTACCCTTGATCTTGCTGCCGACCGGGTATTTGTCTGCAAGGACTTCCCACGGATTGCGCTCTTTCTGGCGAAGTCCGAGAGAGATTTTTTTGTTTTCCTTGTCAATATCCAGGACAACCGCTTCGACTTCCTCACCGACGCTGACGACTTCACCGGCTTTGGTGATACGCTTGGTCCAGCTCATTTCGGAAACATGGATCAGGCCTTCGACGCCGTCTTCGATTTCCATAAACGCGCCGTAAGGCATGATATTTACAATGCGGCCCTTAACCATGGAACCGACAGGATATTTGTTTTCAACAGCTTCCCACGGATTTTCGCTTTTCTGCTTGTAACCGAGAGAAACGCGTTCTTTGTCATAATCGATATCAAGAATAATGACTTCAACTTCCTGACCGACTTCCATCATTTCCGAAGGATGAGTAATGCGGCCCCAGGACATATCAGTAATGTGCAGGAGTCCGTCTACGCCGCCGAGGTCGATAAATACGCCGAAATCAGTGATATTCTTGACCACGCCCTTGCGGATCTGGCTGACTTCCATATCTTTCAGGAGAGAAGAACGCTTGTCACGCAGTGATTCTTCGAGGAGCTCACGGCGCGAAACCACGATATTATGGCGGTCTTCATTGATCTTAAGTACTTTGACGTCGTATTCCTTGCCGATATATTCGTCCATGTTGCGAACCGGGCCGATATCGATTTGCGATCCGGGCAGGAATGCTTCAACGCCGTCGACGTCTACTATAATACCACCTTTAACGCGATGCTTCATGACGCCTTTTACGATGCTGCCTTCAGCATTTTCGCCGGTAACCCTTTCCCAGGCCTTGATGGAATAAGCCTTGGCCAAACTGAGTTCAGGCATGCTGTTTTCGTTTTCGATTTCTTCAAGGAAAACGTCTATCTTGTCGCCTACTTTGGCTTCTTCCCATTTGCGGAATTCACTGAAATGCACAAAACCTTCAGCTTTATAGCCAATATCGACGAGAGCGCCGTCATTACGTTTTTCTACGATACGACCTTCAATAATAGAACCTTCCGCAAATTCGCCCTGAGCTTCATTTCCGAGCAGGGCATCCATTGAAGACATATTGCTTAAGTCTACAAAATTCATCAGGTCGGCGTTTTCTGGTGTTTTTTCTTCTGTCATGTTGTTGTTTTTGGTTAGTTTGTTAAATTATTTATTTCGTAACAACCCAATTTAATATCCGGCTTCATCTGCCCGGAAATTAAAAACGACGAACCCTAACTATATATCCAATTTTAAAAAAATCAAGTTTTTTAAAACATAACCACCTAAATAAGCCATATTTAGATAAAAAAACAAAAGCTGGACAGGGAATTTTCGAAGAATTATTGATGGAGGAAAAACTCTCTTTTTCCCTTCGTCAATTTATCCATCCGCTCCGCTTGCCGAAACGACTGATCTTTTTTTTCATATTTTAACTGGATATTACGAAAAAGCCGGATATAGTATCTCTGATTTTTATTTCAAGGCACTTTACGACAGAAAGGACGGGTTATGAGACCATGGATTGAGAATTTGCTGGCGTTACAAAAAGTCGACATGCGTATTATCAATTTACATTTGCGTCTTAAAATGATTCCGGGAGAAATCGCTAAACTTAAACAAAAAATTGGAAGCACCGAAGCAAATATCGCGGAAGCAAAAAATTCCATGCAGAAAACCGGCCTTGAAATCAAACAAACTGAATCCGCAATTGCCGAACTTAACAAAAAAATTGAACACTTGCAGCAACAATCGTCACTGGTAAAAAAGAACACCGAATATCAGGCTATGCTTGTCCAGATAGACAATCTGAAAACAAAAATCAGCGAGCACGAAACGGCCATGTTAATGCTATTCGATCAAGACGAGGCGAATAAAGAAAAATTCAAGGAGTTGGAAAAGGAATTTAACGCGGAAAAAGGCGGTATTGAAGAGGAAATCAACGAATTGGCTGAACTTGAAAGTGAAATAAAAGCTGAAATAAAACAGTTAATGAAGAACCGGCAGCCTCTTGAGACCAGGATTGACAGCGCCGTTCTGCCTCAATATAAACGGCTGCTGCAGACCGGGCGCCCCCCCTTGGTCAAAGTCAACGCATCAGGGATATGCGGCAACTGTCACCTCAAGATAACTCCTCAAACCATGACCGAGACCAAAAAAGAAGCCGTCGTTTACTGTGATAACTGTTCATGTCTGCTTTATCTGGAACAATAAAACCATAATATAATTGTTCTCTCTCTTTTCAACATGAAAACGCTTTCATCAAAAAAAATCTGTGTTGTAATGAATCAATTTCCTGATTCAACCCAGCCTCATTTTTTAAACCAGCTTAACGTCCTGTTGCAGATGGGCTATTTTCTGCGTATAATTTCCCTGAAAGAACTGCCGTCTCAAAAAGAACTCTCAGAATATTCCAGGCTTGAAGAACAGAGTTTTTCATTAAAGCTGACAAAACGACATGTTCCTCAGGCGTTTCTGACTCTGCTCCTGCTTGGCATGATCGCCCCGTTCAAGTCTTTTAAAGCTTTCGGCGCAATGCTGAAAATGCTTTTTCGCTTTAAGGACCGAAAACAAGTGATAAAAAATTATCTGCAAGCGGGGATATTGATCAATCATTACGTCATTGATAAAGAAATCAGTCACCTCCATGCGCATTGCGAACCCAATGCGGCGCGCACGACTTATCTGGCTTCTCTGCTTACCGGCCTGAATTCCAGTTACCTTACTTTACCCGGTGAAATGTTCAAACCAGACTTTCAGCTTTTGAAACCGATTCTGGTTCATAGCGTTTGTATCTTTACTTTTTCCCAGTATGAAGAAAATATTCTTATCGAAAAAACCTTTGAAGACATTGAACTACTGCCGGAAATATTTCATTTTCTTAACGGAATAGATCTGGAAAAATTCGAATTCCGGCGCGTCCTCCGTATTCCCCGGAAGCCTTACCAGTTACTGACAGCAACCTGTTTGACAGAGTCCAAGGGGATAGACATCATAATTCACGCAATGCGGGAACTTAAGGACAAGGGGCTGAAATTCAAATATAGGATAATTGGGGATGGTCCCGCCCTGGCAAAACTTGAAAAACTGGCAAGGTCTCTCAAACTCGAAAAGGAAGTCGTATTTTATGGTATTCTCCCGCATTATGAGATGCCCAGGCTGCTGTCGACCAGCGATTTATATGTTTTAGCGCCCAGAGTGCGGGAAAACGGCGAACAGGATTCCCTGTCTCTGGGGATCAGGGAAGCTATGGCTTCAGGAGTTCCGGTAGCAGCAACGGATTCTGACGTGATGCGGGAACTGCTTGAGTCGGAAGAAACAGGTTTGTTGGTTCCGGCAGATGATCCGACGGCTTTCGCGTCAGCTTGTCAGCGGCTCTTAAGTGACAGCGATTTACGCAGCCAGATTATTTTGAAAGCCCGTCTCAAAATTGAAGGCAGTTATGATATTCATAAACAGGCACAAGCGTTTAATGATTATATTGCCAGCCATAATTTACCTTTATAAATAATGAAAATAATTTGCTTTTTATAATTTCAGGATTAAAGTAAAAATCTGTTCGTTCAGAATATGCCGAAGTGGCGAAACTGGCAGACGCGCTAGACTCAAAATCTGGTTCCCGCAAGGGAGTGTGGGTTCGAATCCCACCTTCGGTACCATTTTAATTTTTATCCATGTCTCTTACCAGCAAGTATTTATGACGCATATCCCGTTGGGTTAAAGGGATATACGAATTTCACCTTTTCCGGGTGGGTTCCAGGGGAAAGGCATAAATCCACTGTTTTCTCTCTGTTTGAGGCGATTCTCTCTAAATTAACTGGTAGCCACCAGTTAATTTTGGGAAATTTATTTAAATTTATTAGTGCCTTATAGTAAAGCACTTAACCTCTGTAAATGCGATTAAATCGCCTTCCAAGTTTGCGTAGCGGTAAAGTGGACGGGGGTAAAAACGTGTCAAAACGTGTGTTTTTCGAACTTTTTCTAAGAGTTACTGCGAGAGGTTGTGTTTTTTTCTGGAAGGAAATTTAACGATTTTTCCCGTTTTTCCGGCTTTTAAGTGACTTCTCGTTCGATTTTACCTTCTCGGCTTTTCGGAATTAAGCGCCTCGACTTCGGCTTTGAGCTTTTTGCCAGCCTTGAATTTTACCGCAGCTAAATCCGGAATAATGACGGTTTTTTCAGGTTTTCTCGGGTTACGGGCAATACGGCTTTTTCTGACCACAACCTCGAAAACCCCAAAATTTCGCAACTCTACTGTCTTGCCGGCGGCGATTTCATCCGCGATACCGTCCAAGGTCATCTGAATGATCGCAGTTATTTCCTTCTGGGTAAGGCCAGTTTCCCTCGCTATTTTTACCACCAGATCACGCTTGGTCATTGACATTGAAATTCCTTTTGTACTTTATACATAATTTGTCGCATATTTTTTCCGTTTCCCGAAACTTTCATGCTCTTTTATGAAACCGGATTTGAGAAATATATCCATATTGCGGAAAATCGTTGACTTTGCATGGATGGCGTCCTGTTTCCGGGCTGCCAGAAACAGCTCGTTTATGGAATATGTGCCGTCCATGGAATAAATAGTATTAAGCAGATTTTCCCGTTCTATTGTGTAGACATGCCCCAGTTCCCTTAAGTGATTCCGTAGGCTTTCCACATTAGCTTCCGACTGCATCTTTCATTTCCTTTGTAATTAGTCATAAGTACATTAGCAGTATTTATGGATTTGGCAAGAAAAAACGAAAAGGAAATAAGGGCAAACCTACAACGGGAAATATATTATTCCAGCTTTGCGAATTATATTGCTTCTTATATTGAACTGCATCGCAGTCTGGGAAAGAAGTATCAAAAAGAGAAAAACGTTCTTCGGCATTTTGATGCCTTTATGTTCAGTTATTCAAATTCAACAAAGATAAATGGCCTCGCATTTGATGCATGGTGTCAAACCCTTGCCCATGCCTTATTGCCGGACCGTCGGAACCGCATGCGGATCATACGGAACTTCTGTATCTACCGGCACAGGATGCAACCTGATGCATTTATCCCTGATATTAACATATTCCCCAGGATCTGCCAGGCAAAACGTGCCTTCATATTATCACAGGATAATGTGGCAAATCTGCTATACGCTACCCGGAAATTGACACCATCATCAAATGGACCACTAAGGCCCGAAGTCATGCGTATTGCCATACTACTCCTATACACGTGTGGTTTGCGACGCGGCGAACTGCTAAATCTCAGGCTTGCAGATTATAACCATTCTGAAGCAACGCTGTTTATCCGGGCAACCCAATTCCATAAACAACGGATTATACCACTATCAGAGACAGTTGGTAAAGAACTGCATGATTATCTTTGCTACTGCTGTCAAAAAGGTGTAAAAATGGATTCGAACAGTCCTTTGATATGCAGCTACCCTTCTAACGAGAAAAAGTGGCAGCCATATACCGGAACGGGGCTTCATGGAAATTGGCGCTATCTTTGTGCTGGTTTGGGTATTCTAACACCACAAGGTACCGCATGAAAGACCGCGCCAGCTTAAATTAATACCCTGGACGCGCAGGAACTACGGGATTGCCGGAGGCTGTAACATACTTCGCTTTCCCGTATTTTTTGAGCTGTACAATAATCGGAGAAACATCCTACGATTTTATAATCATCTTCACGCCACATGGTTGCGTAAATCCCCGGATAACCAGATAATTTAGGATTGGCATTATAGTATTCCGAATAAACTCCATCCCGGTGTTTATATTTTTTTCTCCATTTATCAGTGGCAGTAAGGATTTTCCCTGAACACGTTTGGGAATTTCCTCTCCGAGTATTTCATAGAGCGTCGGGACAATATCAACGAGTTCCACTAAATCATCAATTTGTTTATTTTGTGGAAAAATTGAAGGCATACTGACAATAAAAGGTACCCTTACGCTTGGTTCATAGAAAAAAGAACCTTTCCCGTAAAGACCGTGGTCGCCTAAAAGTTCGCCGTGGTCAGAATGAAACAAAATTAGGGTGTTTTCACGCTGATTGGTCTTTTCTAAATAATTCAGTAATTTCCCGACTTCAAAATCAATATGCTCTATAACCGCATAATAAGCAGCTTTCATTTCCCGTCGCTGTTTTGCGCTATGATTATCATAACTTTGCGATTCATAATTGTCATAATATTTGTATTTTTGTTCATGACGATAACGCTGTGGATAGGGATTTCTATCCAGTTCTTCCGGCTGATAACATGGCTCAGGAAGTTTTGCCGGATCATAATGATTGTAAAATTCCGGGAGATAATCAAAGGTTCCGGTTGTCTATTCCTGCTTTTGAAATCCCAAATGCAGATATAGGATCGGTTATGAAATAATCCCGACGTAAACACAAATGTGAAATTTGCGGCAGAAAATACACCCCGGACAGATACAATTATTACCACCAGAAATGTTGTGGTAAACCGGAATGCCAACGCGAACGTAATTGCCTCAATTCAAAACGTTATCGCCGCAGAAAGCGGCATGATTCCGCTTGAACTGAGCCGCGATGCGGCAGCGGCTTGCGTGTAAACTTGACATTTTCTGCCAAATAAAGTTCTTTTTCCTGACCACCACTATTCGGGTGGTGGAGTTTTAAACTATATCAGGAGCCGGAAAAATGAGCAGGAAAAGTAAAAATCCCCAAACAGTCTCGCCAAAGAACGCATTTCAAGACAAGGCCTATATGGTGAAACTCAGGGCATCGTCTTCATCTCTTCGTGAACGCTTTGTTGAGGATATGAAATTTCATAAACTCGCCGAAGCAACGCAACAAAAATATCTTAACCATATACTTTATCTCGTTTCGTATTATCGCGTATCCCCGCTGAAAATTACAGATAAACAACTGCGGGAGTATTTCAGATTCCTCGAAAACGACCGCCAATATTCAGGTTCAACTATTGGAACGGCTCATGCCGCTATGATCTTTTTCTACAAATACACCTGTCAGCGGGAGATGCCTTTTTTGAAGATATACCGCAATCGAAAATACAAAAAAATAAAGTCCGTTTTGTCCCATGAAGAAGTCAAATCAATATTATCCCTGATACGAAATCCAGCATACCGCACGTGTTTGACATTGATCTACAGTTGCGGGTTACGGGTTGGAGAGGCTGTTGCCGTAAAAGTAAAGGATATTGATTCTCAGCGCGGATTGCTGCATATAAGGCAAGCCAAAGGCTATAAAGACCGGCTTGTTCCGTTACCGGAACGAACTTTGCA
>JBAYCO010000048.1:0-13570 GCA_041668685.1 Victivallaceae bacterium
ACTGCGGTTTTGACGGCCTCTGGCTGGATTCTTACGCGTTGTCCTTCCACACTCTTGACTACTCCAGGAAACAGGGGGTTTCGGAGGCGGAAGCGGGGATTTCAATGGTTAAGAGGCTTCAGGATCTGGACTTTAAGGTCATCAACGAAAGCTATGCTCCATTCGGGTGCAGGGGGGATGGAGAAGCAATGTTTTTCAAGGGGCAGGAAGACGCCGCGCTCGATACCTGTTTGTTCACTTATTATAAAAATCTCCCGGAAATTTTAAAGGATGATTCTTATTTCCGCTTTTTGGCCAACAAAGCGCCCCTGACGGTAGCGGCGCGCCATATTCCGTCCGATAAAAGAAAAATTGTCGGCTTATGGAACCAGGCGTTCAATGCCGCCGTTGAATTCATGTCCGGCCGCATCCTCCTGCCGGACGGGCGGGGAGTCTTGTGGCAAAATCCGGGCCCGGTGGAAATATTGTTCGCCTACGAAGCTTTTAAGTTTGAACTTGCTGAGCAGGCCGTAATTACCGACTTGCAGTCAGGGGAAACGCTGGAAACGCGAGGGAATTTCTCCGCCGGCAAAAACGGAATTTATAAAATAGAATACAAATAGAATTTGGATTTCACACGAATCCTAAAGAATTGATTTAAAGGATAAGAAAAGTATTATGACGATCAAACTGAAACGGTACGAAAATAACCCCATTATGACAGCCGGCGGCAATAACTGGGAAAACCTTAATGTTTCAAACCCCGGCGCCACCGTTTACGACGGCAAGGTTTATTTATTGTACCGCGCCGAAGGTGAAGAACGTCGCCAGGGACCCGGCAGTTGGCCGGTAACCAGGCTTGGCCTGGCGATTTCTGAGGACGGCTATCATATTTCTTATCGCCATCCCGAACCGGTATTCGATAAAAGTCCGGATAATTTCTGGAACCGGTTCGGTTGTGAAGACCCCCGTATCAGCAAAATCGGTGACACATATTACATAGTTCTGACCGCAATGGGCAAGTATGGAGACCACGGTGACGGGCTGATGTATTCAACTACCGAAGATTTCAGTACCTTCTCCCCGCTTCAACGCCTGATGCCTGAACTGGAACAACGCACCAGCGGGCTGCTGCCTGCAATGATCAATGGGAAATACTGCCTTTTCCATCGTCCCATGCCCAACATGTGGATTTCCTATAGTAATGATTTAAAATCATGGAGCGATACGCAATGTATTTTTCAAATTAAACCGGACACCTGGTACGAAAACAAACTTGGCATCGGTCCGGCTCCATTGGAAACGCCGTACGGCTGGCTTTTGTTCTGGCACGGCAAAAGCGGCAAATCGGAATACGCTCTCGGGATAATGCTGCTGGACAAAAACGATCCCGGCAGAATTGTTAAAATACAGCAGGAACCGGTTCTGACCTGTGAAATGCCTTATGAGAAAAAAGGGTTCATCGACAATGTCGTTTACACTAACGGGGCAGTCGAATTTAATGGTAAATTTTTTGTCTATTACGGCTGCTGCGATCACTGCATAGCAGCCGCGTCGGTGGAAGTCGATGAAATTTATGACTGGTGCCGACAATAAGGTTTACATATTTAAGACACTTTATCTGGAAAGCAGCAGACTGGCGGCCATAACGACCATACCAAGAACCAATCCCAGGATGGCCAGGTGGTGTTTGCCGTATTTTTCCGCCGAAGGCAGAAGACTGTCAAAGGAAATAAAAACCATCATTCCAGCAACTCCGGCAAAGGTCATGCCGATTACGGCATCGCTGATAAAAGGCTTCAGCATAAAGTATCCGAGGATTCCGCCCGCCGGTTCCGAAAGCCCGGAAAGAAAAGAATAGACAAAAGCTTTTTTCCGGCTGCCGGTAGCGTAGAATATGGGGATTGAAACCGCTATTCCCTCAGGAATATTGTGGATTGCCACCGCGACCGCTATGGCTATTCCCAATTTGCTGTCAGCCATGGAACTTAAAAAAGTAACTATGCCTTCAGGAAAATTATGCACCCCTATCGCGATTACCATCAGTATTCCAATGCGATGCAAATGTTTGAACCGGTCGGCTTCTTTTGCGTCCAGCATCTCCTCTACTTTGTGCATTTCGTGCGGGTTTTCATAATTCGGTATCAGTTTGTCTATCAGGGCGAATACGGCAAATCCCGCAAAAAACATAAGCGTCGCAGTCCATTCCCCATTGCCGCCGAAATCAGCGGAAAGTATCTTCCTCGCGTCAGAAAAAAGTTCCACAAAAGAAACATAGATCATAACCCCGGCGGAAAAGCCCAGGGATATCGACAGGAAACCGGTATTTGTCCTTTTCGCATACAGGGCAATCAAACTGCCGATACCGGTGGAAAGCCCAGCAAAGGCCGTCAGTAACAGCGCGAAATTAAAATTCGACAATTCAACCATACCCGCACTCCCTAATTAACCGTTGAAAAACTCCGGTATATGAATATCATTCCGCAAAGCATGAGCCGTTTCCGGGGAAATTCGTTCCAGAAACGGAATAAGCGTTTTTTTTACCTGTTCCGAATGCCGCGTTTTAGTTACGACTTTTACGCTTACGTCGCCGGAAACGGATTTCCCCGGCTCAAGGTATCCGGCGACCTGTTCGAGCAACGCGGCGTCCGGATTGATGATTTCCCCGTTGAAACCCGAATACCCGGCAGCGGCGGCCCGAAAAGCCTCAACCGCATAAGAGAAGTGCGTACAAAACAGGGAAACCGCAAACTTTTTCCCTTGCAGGCAGCCGGCGGCCTTGTCCATAAAATAAGCGATGCGGCTCTCGATTTCAGTTTTATCGCCGTTTACAATGATTTCAGGCAGTCCCGGACATTCCTGATACAACAGGCGTTCGTGCCGAATGCCGGATTCGACAAGCAGCCGTTTATGAACCCCGGCGCCAACCGTAACCGGGGTGGCGAACATCAGCATGGCGAGTTCCGTATCGGAGTTCAACAGTTTTGCGGCACAGCGCGTTCCGGAATCGATAATGCCGATCACCGGGATTTGCGTGCTCCCGGCAAAATCAGTATGGGCGTAAATGGAAGATAAAGTATTGCAGGCAATCACGATCATATCGGGAGAGTAATTTTCATTCACCGCAGACAAGGCGCGGGAAAAAACTTCAGCGCGTTCCGCGTCAGTTTGAAGGCGCTGATAACCCCAACCGTCGGCAGGACGGCAGTTGAAGAATATAAGTTCGGCTTCGCGAATACGCTTTAAGTATCCCGCGAGTTCCGCACAGAATTTTAAACCGCCCGGCCCGGAATCCGTAACCACTATTCGTATTTTATCTTTCATTTGTTTGTATTTATCTCCATTTGTTTTAATATATCCCCCGACTTCGTTATGTCTACGGAATCTGTTCATTTTCATATATTTTTCAAAGATCAGCCAAAAAGATTTTTTATGTATTCGGATAATTCTCATTTGCATTGAAAGCCGAGTCACTATAATAGTAAGAGACAATCTCATATTACGGAAAAGAGTATTTTTATGACCTGCACAAAAACTAAAACTATTTATCTGAGCGGCCCCATAATGGATGAACATTCCGGGCATGCGCGAGAATGGCGCGAAACCGGGAAAAAATTACTTGACCGACAATTCAGGATACTTGACCCGATGCGCCGCCAATTCATCGACCGCAAGGTCGACAGTTCCAATGAAATCGTTGAATTCGACCTTCAGGATGTCCGCGAGGCGGATATTATCCTGGTCAATTATAATAAACCGAGTATCGGCACAAGCATGGAAATATTTTACGCGTCCCATGATCTCGGCAAATTCGTAGTGGCTTTTTCGCCGTTTGAATTTCAGAATTGCAGTCCGTGGATGGTCCGCTACTGCACTAAAATTCTCGGAACTCTGGAAGAGGCCTGCGAATACATTAATACTCACTTCCGCCGAACTGAGGATGAATAAAATATTTGAACATCGAATGAATAATACTGATAACTGATAACTGGTAACTGGTAACTGATAACTGGTAACTGATAACTGATAAAGGGGGACGCTTGATGAAAACACTGCTTTATTACTTCAGCGGCACCGGCAATACTTTAATGCTGGCGCGTTTACTGGCTAAAGAACTCGAAGACGTAGAAATCATTAATATCGCCGGCTGCCAAAATTCATCTACCGCACCGCAGGCGGACAGGATCGGCATACTGTTTCCGGTATATGCTTTCGGCCCGCCCCGAATGGTAACTGATTTTCTGAAAAACTTACAGCCTCCCGAAGGCGCTTACATTTTTTCAATGGTTAATTACGCCAACGCCGGAGGCCCGGCGGCGCTGAAAATAGCTAAAGCCATTCTGAATGAAAACGGCATAAAATTGAATGCCGGATTCGGGGTTGCCATGCCGTCAAATTATATTCCTTTCGGCGGAGCGGAAAATCAGGAAAAGCAAAATAAAAAATTTATCGCGGCCGCCGAGGAAGTCAACCGAGCCGGGAAGATCATAAAAAAAGCCCCGGAGAGCTATTTTTACAAACAAGGCTTTGTGCCGTTGTTTTTCGCCCGATTCTGTAACCGAATGCTGGTAAAGAGATGCTCGAAGGATGCCGCGAAGTTTTACGTCAATGACAATTGCACATCTTGCGGCACATGCGTAAAAATATGCCCTGTCCGGAATGTGAAACTTGTTGATAAACGTCCGGCTT
Organism: Victivallaceae bacterium; assembly: GCA_041668685.1. Lineage (GTDB taxonomy): Bacteria > Verrucomicrobiota > Lentisphaeria > Victivallales > Victivallaceae > JAHOYW01. Next base: position 4,669 of record JBAYCO010000048.1, read on the forward strand.
GGGGTAATAACTGCGAACAGTGCATGGCCTGCCTGCAATGGTGCCCGGAAAACGCAATCCAAGTCAAAGGCGTTCCGGGAACCCGTTCTCATTACCAGAATCCCGCCGTTACCGCCCAGGAACTGATAGAAGATATGCAAAGGCAGCCCTGATGCAGGCTAAATATATATTGGCCCTGGATGCAGGCACCAGCAGTTCACGGGCAATTGTTTTTGACCGCAAAGGCGGTATTGCCGCGCTCGAACAATATGAGTTCGAACAGATATATCCCCGTTCCGGCTGGGTCGAACATGATCCGCCGGCCATTTGGGAATTACAGCAAAAAGCCATAAAAAACGTTCTCAGGAAAGCCGGTTTAAAAAGCGGGGATATTGCCGCCGTCGGCATAACCAACCAGCGTGAAACCACCGTAGTCTGGAACCGGCACACCGGCAAACCGGTTTATAACGCTATTGTCTGGCAGTGCCGCCGCACCGCCGGGGAATGCGAAAAGCTCGCCGAACAGGGTTTGACCGACTATATCCGGGAAAATACCGGACTGCTGCCGGACGCTTATTTTTCCGGCACCAAGATCAAATGGATACTGGATAACGTACCCGGAGCCCGCAAACAGGCCGAAAACGGCGACCTGCTTTTCGGCACCATCGATACCTGGATATTGTGGAATCTGACCGGCGGCAAAGTCCATGCCACGGATTACAGCAATGCTTCCCGAACCATGATCTATAATATCAAAAATCTTCAATGGGATGAAAAACTGCTCGCCATCCTGGAAATTCCCGTTCAAATGCTTCCGGAAGTCAAAGCTTCGAGCGGCCTTTTCGGTTACGCGGATCTCGAACCGGGCGGGAACCCCGTACCGGTCGCCGGGATCGCCGGGGACCAGCAGGCCGCAATGTTCGGACACGGCTGTTGCCGGCAGGGAATGGCTAAAAATACTTATGGCACCGGCTGTTTCATGCTTTTGAATACCGGGGATAAACTGGTAAAGTCGCAGAACGGTCTGATCTCAACCCTGCTGGCGGGGCAAACTGACAAACCGCAATACGCCCTTGAGGGCAGCGTATTTATGGGCGGGGCAATCGTCCAGTGGCTGCGAGACGAAATGGAAATGATTAAAAAATCAAGCGACATCAGCACTGTCGCGGCACAAATCCCCGATAACGGCGGAGTTTACCTGGTACCGGCCTTTACCGGACTGGGTGCGCCTTACTGGGATATGTACGCCAGAGGAACTATTGTCGGTATGACCCGCGGCACCGGACGCAAACACATCATCCGCGCCGCGGAGGAAGCGATCGCCTACCAGTGCCGCGACCTGGTCGAAGCCCTGGAACAGGATGCCGATATCCGGATAGCCACCCTGAAAGTGGACGGCGGCGCGGCGGCTGATGAATTCCTTATGCAGTTCCAGGCCGATATCCTGGGAATCCCGCTGGAACGTCCCGAAACCGGGGAAATCACCTCACGCGGCGCGGCCAGGCTGGCAGGGCTGGCGGTCGGTTTCTGGAACGACAAGGAAGAAATCAGCGGAAGCGGAAACCGGATATTCACCCCCGCAATGCCTGAACCGAAACGCCTGGAACTTTATCAAGGCTGGAAACAAGCTGTCAGCCATGCCCGCCGCAGGACACCACAAAGCTAAAAGCACACAAAAAAATATATATATTTCGCATTTAATGTTTGTTTAGCACACAAAAAATACAAAATATCCATAGATTATTCTTTGCTGAAGATTTATAATATATGCCAGTTATCAATTCTACATAGTGCATTATACAACTTAAATGTTTGCATTTAATGTAGCACAACCGTCCCGGTTGTGAATACACTCAAGCGGGACGCTTGAGCTACATTCCGGCGAGTATTGGCACTACGAACATAAAAGGCGGTACAGGGGGACTTGCGCCAAACAACACTAAAAGGAAATTTAAAATGGCAAAACAAACTTTAGCGGATACCATCAAGTGGTGGCAGGACGCGCGTTTCGGAATGTTCATTCATTGGGGCACCTACGCAATGGCGGCCCGCCATGAATGGATCAGGAATTACGAACAAATCAGTGATCAGGATTATCAAAAATATTTTGACTTTTTCAATCCTGATCTGTTTGCTCCAAAGGAATGGGCGGCAATGGCCAGAAAAGCCGGAATGAAATATTTCGTCATTACCACCAAACACCATGAAGGATTCTGCCTCTGGGACTCAAAACACACCGATTACAAAGCCACTAATACTCCCTGTAAAAAGGACCTGCTTAAAGAAATCGTTGCGGCTTTCCGGGCCGAGGGGCTTAAGGTCGGGTTCTATTATTCGCTGATCGACTGGCATCATCCTGAATTTACGGTTGATAAGATTCATCCCCAACGTGAATCGGAAGAAGCCCGCGCAAAAAACAAGAACCGGGATATGCGTAAATACGCACAGTACATGCGCGACCAGGTGACGGAACTTTTGACTGATTTCGGGCATATCGATATTCTCTGGTTTGATTTTTCCTATCCGGGCGAAGACGGTAAAGGGCGGGAAGACTGGGAATCTGAAAAACTCGTAAAACTTATCCGTTCGCTGCAGCCGCATGTCCTGGTCAATAACCGCCTTGACCTTGATGTCGAACCTGATTTCCTGACTCCGGAACAGTATACGCCCTCGGCCGGGCTCAAGAAAAAAGACGGTTCGCCGATGCCCTGGGAAGGCTGTCAGACATTCAGCGGTTCGTGGGGATATTTCCGGGACGAAACCAGTTGGAAATCGCCGGAAATGCTCATTCAGATGCTGATCAATCACATCAGCCGCGGCGGCAATCTGCTGATGAACGTCGGGCCCACCGCCAGAGGCGAATTTGACTACCGCGCGGTCACGGCGCTGCAGACTTACGCGGACTGGATGAAGTATCATTCCCGCGCGATCTACGGCTGCAAGGAGGCGCCTGAAGGTTTCATTGCTCCCGAAGACTGCCGCTATACCTATAATCCGGAAACAAAATGTCTTTATCTGCATCTTTTTGCCTGGCCGTTCAAAGCGGTTCACCTTCCCGGCCTGGCAGGTAAAGTGAAATATGCCCAGTTACTTAACGACGCCGGCGAAATAAGCATGCGTGAAGCGTCCTCCGATATCCACATCGGACTCAATGAGAAAAGTCCGGCAAAGGCTTTAACCCTTAATTTGCCGGTCATAAAGCCTCCGGTCACGGTTCCCGTAATAGAACTTTTCATGAAATAGAAACTCCGGCAAAAAATCGGAACGGGTTCGGCAGTAAAAAGCCGAATCCGTTTTTTTTGCTGTTTCCCTTGAAATCCGGGAAAAACCGTATGATAGTATGACGAGGTATTTAAAATGGAAGACATCAGAACGACCCGGCAGACTTTGATCCAGCGTTTGAAGGATACGGAAAACGAAGACGCGTGGAAGGAATTTTACGATTTCTACTGGCAGCTTATAACCGGTTGGGCGCAGCGTTTCGGTTGTTCCCCGGCCAAAGCCGATGACGTGTTTCAGGAAACAATGGTCTGCCTGCTGCGTCAGATAGCCTCTTTTGAATACAACCCGTCCAAAGGTTCCTTCCGTTCATATTTGAAGACAATAGTCAAAGGGCGTTGTTACGATCTTTTAAGGAAGGAAAGCCGTTATGTCGCCGTCAGCGACAGTGGCAATGAAAATGAACAACTCAATTCTTCGCTCGACATTTTAAGCCAGGGGAATTCGGAGCTGATCAGTCTTGAAGACGACAATATATGGCTGAGTTCACTGGTACATCAGGCCCTGCGGCGGGTTTACGGTAAAATCGATCAGCAGACCTATAAATCATTTTGTCTCTATGTACTTGAGGGCGATTCCGTAGAAGAAGTAAGCAAAAAACTGGGCAATCTGCGTACCGGGACTATTTACCAGCAAAAAAGCCGAATGTTGAAAATGCTGGAAAAGGAATTCCTGATCCTGCTTTCTGAAATGGGTGAAACCCCGGTCGGCGGTCAAAGCCGGGGACTGTTCATCAAGGCCGTCGAGGAAATGATAAACAATCACCCCGAATATCGTGAAACGATGATAAATAAAGAAAACAACTGTCCCGACATCAGGATTTTCGAAAAGATAAAACCCGCGCTGCAAGAACTTCCTGAGCCGGGAAAAACTCAAAGCTGTCTTTGTGTTATTGAGAATACGGCCGCCGCCCGCTGGTATAAATTAGGCGAAACAACAACCGCGGGCAGCAAAGATGAATGTGATCTGGTTTTCAAAAACGACAAACAGGTATCCGGGATGCACTTGGAAATAAGCCGTAAAAACGATGCTTATTTTCTCCGGGATATCCATAGCGCCAACGGCACTTATCTGAATAACCGGAAACTCACGCAAACCGCCGAACTTTGCGACGGAGATATAATCTCACTCAGCAAAGATTCGATTCTGGTGTTCAACCGCTTTGATTGACGCGAAAAAGCCGGGAGCACCGGTCGTCAGACCGGCAAACGTTGCCTGGTACTACAAACATGGTATTCACGCCGCCGGTTCTATTTCATAACAAATTCGGTGTCTTTCTTGACATCTTCAATGACTTTGACTACAGCTGCGCCTTCCTCAATCGAGACCGGAAATTTTTCGCCTTTCCTGATTGCCTTGTACATTGCCGGCCAGATAAAATGGGTATCGGTCGGAATAGACGGCTCAACCTTGATTTCCTTTTCAATCCAGCGGATTGCTTCCAAATCGGCGTAACCATTGGCAAAGCCGCCTGAAAGCGGCGGGTTGCCAGGATAAGCTTCAAGCTTTTTGAAAACCTGCTTCGGGTCGACATATTTCAGTTTTATATCATTGCCGTTACAAATCAAGGCGCCGCGGGTGCCGAAAACAGTATATTCGTTCTGCGACAAGGCGGCTCCGCCGCTGATCTCCAGATCGACAACCGTGCCGTCTTCACCTTTGAAAACGATCTTCAGATGGTCTTCGGCATCGCCGACCGCGGCGATTTTTTTGAGGTCGCTCCATATTTCCTTGATTTTATAGTTCAGGAACTGAAGGGCATGGTCGATAATATGCGGCCCCCAGTTATTAAGCATTCCGCCGCCGTATTCGATAATGGTCTGCCAGTCGCTCCGGCGCTGAAAACTGTGGCGGCAGAGTTTTATTTCATAAACCTTGCCGAGGATACCGGAAGCGATAATTTCCCGAATATGATTGAACGGCCCTTCAAAACGGCGGTTATGGCGCAAGTAAAGTTTGCCGGGATATTTCTTCACCAGTTCGACGAGTTTGAGCGCATCGGCGTAAGTTACGGCGATAGGTTTTTCAAGGAAAACGTATTTACCCGCCGCCAGGGCTTTCTCGCAGTGCGCGACATGATCCAGCGACCGCGTCGCGATCGAGATCATTTCAACTTCCGGGTCATTGAGAAAATCATTTTCGTTATCATAAGTTTTCGCCCCGGTCTTTTCAGCAAAGATCTTATTGCGTTCGGGATCGGTATCCATGCCCGAAAAGACTTCATACATATCCGCGTATTTTTGAAGTTCAGAACTGTGCATGTTCAATCCGGCTCTGCCGAGTCCCCAGATTCCGACTTTGATTTTGTCCGACATTTTTCTTACCCTGTGATGTTCTTAACAAATTCAATACTGGTTTTTAAATCAACGAGCGGATCGCGCTCGTGCCTGTCGTGTTCAATATGGATCCAGCCGTCCCAGCCGACTTCCAGCAGGGCTTCGATTACGGGAGCGTTACTGAAACCGTTATTGCCGCCGCCAAGTTCGCAGAACTTGTAATCCTTAATGCCGTCATCCCTGGTTTTTCCGGTCAGGAAAACGTCTTTAAGGTGCATTACCGAGATCCTCTTGTAATATTTTCTGACGATTTCAACCGGGTCGCCGCCGGCCATGGAAAGATGCCCGGTATCAAAAACTATTCCGGCCTCAGGCACCGCTTTGAGAAAGTCCTCTAATTCCTGCTGGTTTTCGACGCGCTGGTGCATGTGGTTATGAATGGAAGCGGTGATTCCCCAGCGCGCGCAGCTTTTTGCCAAAGCCCGGGAACAACGGCAGAAAACCTCGAAATCCACATTGCGGTCCACCTGTCCCGGAGTCATCCAGACATATTTTTTGCCGAGGGCGGCGGTCCATTGTATATTCGTCTGTACGTTCGGGCCGCGGCAGGTAGTAAAATCCATACCGAGTTTTCGGTACAAAGCCGCTTTATGAATGGCGTCGGCTTCAGTCGCCGCTTCCAGCCGTTCCGTGCCGTTAAATCCCAAAGTTTTCAGGTTTTCCAGGCGCTCCTCTATATCGTAGAGGCCGCCGTACCAGACATTCATTCCATAATCAGCTACGCCGAATTTCATTTTTTATTGCCTTATTTTGTTGACGCGTTGAATATTATTAACTTTATGATTATAATATACATTAATATTCTTAACAATAGAATAGACAAAATAATTAAAAATATGGATTATTTAATCATGGATTTTTTCAAAGGACTACAATTTATCTGCTGCGGCAGCGCCCTTAACGACCGATTGCCGCTGGCAAGGAAGTTCAAGGATTACTACGGCATACAATATTGCCATGAGAATGATTTTTATGTAAAGATGGACAATCATTACGAAGAAACCATGACCGGTTCATGGGCATTGATAACGCGTCCGGGACCTGAATTTCGCTACGGCCCTCCGCCGGGGAAAATTACGAATCATTCTTTTGTCTGTTTTAAAGGAGCGCGCGCCGAACGTTATATAAAATCCGGCTTGCTGCCTTTGGATGATACTAACCCGATGATCAGAATAACCCGCCCCGAACATTTTTTCGCGACTTTGCTGGAACTGATAAATTTGCTCACTCCCATGGAATCCCGAAACCATGAACGCGCGGTCCATTTGCTGGAGGATCTGCTGTTGCAGCTCCATGAACAGCCAATACTCCACAGTGAAGTGCCGGAATATTTACGCGGTTCCCTGGATAATCTGCTCGAACAGGTCAAAGCGCATCCTGAGTTTTCTTGGGATTTCAAACAGGAAGCGGCGGACTGCGGGGTTTCATATCCGCATTTTCGCCGCCTGTTCAATTTGCGTTACAATCTGCCTCCCGGTAAGTTTCTCATCCTGCAACGCCTGAAAAAAGCAACCGCCCTGCTGGGCGGCGGAGACGGACAAATAGCCGATATCGCCGAACAGTGCGGTTTCGACGATCAGTTCTATTTTTCACGGCTGTTCAAAAAATATTACCACTTTTCTCCGTTACGCTATCGACATGAATTCCGCGGCTCGCGCTAGGAAATCAGTGTCATCCCAAACCGGCATAGCCGGAACCAGATGAATGTGGGACGTGGGTTGTAGGACGTAAACTGCTACCGCCCCTGTCCCCAAGGGCGTAGCCGCAGGAAGCACGGCTGGGGACAGCCGTGGCTACAACGGGATATACTTTGAGCAAAAGCACAGCTCCTTCAAAACGGGTGCGACTATAGAATAATGTAAGAAGTCACAACTCAATACAGCTCCGCAGGAGCGATTTTTCAGTAGCCATGGGCGTGAGCCCGTGGAAAACGTATCTCTGTTTGGTCAAGCTCCATAGGAGCGACTAATCAAAACCGGTATCAGTCGCTCCTACGGAGCTTGGATATCTGACGATATCATTTTCCACGGGCTTACGCCCATGGCTACTATATAATCATCCCTCCGGGATTCAATTCTTCCTACTCGCGAAGAATGCCGGAAACTTCAGTTTTTATAATACATTGCTTTCTGGTTGGAAAGTTTCTTTTGGGAAATGAGATCGCGGTATTTTTTCGCGTTAATGTCCCTGGCCGCGCCCGGCGGCGGAAGCTCCGTTGCTTCGGCAGATGCAGATGCGCTTTTTCCTCCGACAAGTAATTTTTTGAATGCCTTGCCCGCGGCGTTCAGGGTTTTGACCAGCGCTTTTGAGCTGTAAGTCGCCCCGGTTACGGCATCGGTTTTGAATGCCGTTTTACCTTCAAAAATATCATTCTCCAGTAATTCTGCTTTGCGGGCTTTGACTTTCGCGAAGAACCGGCGCGTTTCTCGATGTTTCAGCACGGTAAAATTGAGCAACGTGCCTTGTGCGTCGGTATAAAGCAGTAAGCTGAGTTCCCCGCCATAACCTTTAATGCCGCTGACCAGTCCCGCCGAACTGAAAATATAACCACCGGCTTTACCCGGTCCTTTTACTTTATGGTAAGTATAAGATTTGTTGTTGAAAACGGCTGTCTGAGGCGTCAGCTTTGCTTTTTCCGGTTTCAGGGCGGCAACAGCGGTTTCCATGTTGTCCGCAACGACGGAAACGGCCAACAGGCAGATCAAAGAAATCAACAATGTTTTAACGCTTCGTTTGCCGCCGCTTCCAAGAAACAAGCTCAATACCAGCAGTAATCCCCCTGTCAACAGGAAAATATCCAAAGTCCGCAGCAACCCGAACAACGGCAATAACAGTACCGCACACAGTAAACCGCCGACCGCTCCGCCCAGGGAATCAAAAAGCCAGAGCTGCCAGGCAATATTGCGTTCATGCCAGCCGCGCAGTTGCAATACAGCGGCGGCTCTCGGCAGCCAGAGGCCGCAAACCACCCCGGTCGCCCAAAAAGCCAACCCCAAAGGCAAAATGCCGACCAGACGCAAAGCGCTCAGGCGCATAATCCCGAACAATACGATCAGCAGCAATGAAAATAACGGGAAAAGGTATCCGCGTTTATCCGAAAAAAGCACTGTAGATATCTGTCCGCCAACAAATAACCCCAGCATAAATAAAGCGCTCAACAAGCCGAAATATAGAAAAATAGAACCATGATTGACCTGAAAAACATAGATCAGCAAAATATTCGCGCTCATTGCCACCACCGAAGTTATCCAGACGAAAAACATTATATCCACTCCCGGTACCCGGCAGTCACAAAAACGGGACATTGC
>JBAYCO010000049.1:0-13380 GCA_041668685.1 Victivallaceae bacterium
AATTTCGGGCCTTCAGCCCTGAAAACAAATTTTGCTTAAGCAACTTTTTCTAATCTTCTTAGAGACTCTTAACCTTTTGAATTTAACCTCAAAGTCCCAGGTGTCTCAAGTGTCTCAAAAGTCCCATTTCCTCAAACAACGACTTTTGTCGGCGACGCCTGTAAACCGATTACCCGATAATAATGCGGTTTCGGGATTGAATTCAGGCTGATTTGCGTTAATGTATAGGCGGGTTCGAAGTTTGCTGTGTGCGGGAAATTTTTCTCGCATCCAGTTTATATTTATGAGAACCCTGTAAGCGAAGGAACAGAAAATGGAAAAATTTGATCTGTGCGTTATCGGCGCCGGGCCCGGCGGTTATGTCGCGGCAATTCACGCCGGTCAGAAAGGCCTGAACGTAGCCCTGATTGAGAAAGAACACTTCGGCGGAACCTGCCTGAATATCGGCTGCATCCCGACCAAAACCCTGATTGCCGGAGTTGAAGTGCTGCACAAGGCGCGGCGCGCGGCTGATTTCGGAGTTGACATCAGCGGTAAAATTACTCCGAATTGGGGAAAAATGCAGACCCGCAAAGATGACGTTATTGTTAAATTGCGTAAAGGAATAGGGAGCCTGCTTAAAGCCGCCGGAGTAAAAACCTTTAACGGTACAGCTTCATTCCTTGACCGCAAAACCGTCGTCATTAACGGCGGCGACGACAACGGCGCGAAGATCAGCGCTGATAATTTTATTATCGCCAGCGGTTCCGAATCGCTGGTTCCGGGTTTTATTCCTGAATCTAAACGGGTATTGACTTCAACAGAGCTTCTTTCCATCGGTGAAATCCCGGAAAGCCTGCTGGTTCTCGGCGGCGGGGTGATCGGCTGTGAATTCGCCTGCTTGTTCGCCGAACTCGGCACGAAAGTTACCGTGGTTGAAATGCTGCCGGGTATTCTTCCGATGGTTGACAAGGAAGTCGGCCGGGTGCTGACCGCCAAGATGAAACAGGCGGGTATCGAGATCCTGACCGGAGAAGCAATGTCTGATATTAAAGCGAACGCTAAAGGCGTCAGCGGCAAAGTCGGCGGCAAAACCCTGAAAGCCGATTACCTGCTGGTTTCCATCGGTCGCAAAGCGGTTTCGGGAAACCTGAATTTGGCGGCGGCCGGCGTCAAAACCGACGACAGAGGCTGGGTGCCGGTCAACGAATATTGCAAGACCAATGTCCCGAATATTTACGCTGTCGGTGATATCGGCGGCAGGATCTGGCTGGCCCATCTCGCCAGTGCGATGGGATTTTGCGCCGTGGATAATATTTGCGGCGAACGTAACGAATTCAGTTACGATTTAGTGCCCGGCTGCATTTTTACCAGCCCGGAGATAGGGACGGTTGGTTTGACGGAAGATCAATGCAAAGAACAGGGCATTGATTATGCGGTCGGCAAATTTCCTTTCGCCGCACTCGGTAAAGCAATGGCTATTGAAGAAACTGACGGTATGGTTAAAATCATTGCCGACCGTAGTACCGACCAGGTACTGGGCGTTCATATCATCGGCCCGCACGCTACCGACCTGATAGCGGAAGCCGTTCCTGCGATGCGGCTGGAAATTACCGCCCGCGAACTTGGCAAAGCTATTCACGCTCACCCGACTCTCGGCGAGGCGATGATGGAAGCGGCGCATGCCGTACATGATGAATGTGCGCATATACCTGTCCGCAGAAAGAGAAAATGATCATTTTCGGCCCCTGTTTTTTTTACGAAAAATTTCAGGGAGGCGATTAACTTTTTGACCATTTTACGATTAGTTCTTGATACTTGGGACGGTATGGTGTATTTTCCCATAAAATAAAACTTGAGAGTTTGGAATATGTTTAAGAATAACCGAATTTTGATTGTAGATGATCAGGAAGACCTGCGCGAACAGTTGGCGAAGCTGCTGGTCAGCAGCGGACAGCCTAATAAGACGACCAGTTTAGTTCAAAGTATGCGTGAGCGCCTGATGGGGTTGGGAGATGATGAAAAACAGACCCCGCCCCCCAGGACAGTCCCCCAATATGATATTGATACCGCCGGGCAGGGGGAAGAAGCCTTTGAAATGGTGCAGGCGGCAATAAAAAACGGCGCCCCTTATGCGGTTATATTTACCGATATGCGTATGCCTCCCGGTTGGGACGGACTTAAAACCGCCAAGAAAATACGGGAAATCGATAAATATATTGAAATCGTGATCATGACCGCGTACGCGGATCATACCCAGAGCACTATCGCCCAGGAAATCGGCATGCCGGAAAAACTCCTCTATATAAAGAAACCGTTCCAGACGGAAGAGATTTTTCAGCTTGCCATGTCCCTGACCGCCAAATGGAGTTCGGAGTATCTTGAACGCATGCGTCGTTCCTGGCTTGAGAAAACCCTTGTTTGCATGCGTACGGCAAGGCACCAGCACAAAGATATAGACACCTACATGGCGACGCTTAATTCCTTTTTGACTTTTTTAGGCTCGGATAAAGGAATTATTGCAAAGTGGGATGCCGCCGGTGGCGGGAAATGGGTTTTGAAAGGCGCCAGGAATGTTGAAATCGAAACCGCGAAAGAATTTTTTGAGAAAAATACCGGGCAATTGCTTAAAAACAATGCGATACAGAATAATGTCGGCGGGGTTTATGTAATTCCCCTGAAAAGTAATGAATGTTCGGTGATAATCGGGGTTTATGACGCGAAAACCCAGACTGATTCGGAATGGTACAAGTTGCTTAACATGTTGTTGATAACCTCTGTCGAGAGTATGGAAAACGTGTCGGTAAAAGCAAAGGACTATTGTAAAACCAACAAAGATTGCCGTTTCCCGCAACTGGTTAAAGAAATGCGTTCTCATTTGAAGAAACTGGAGGAAAGCCATAAATCGAACGAGACCATACAGGGCTTTCTGAAAGAGATAGACGCCGCTATTGACAACGTGGAGAAAACTGCGGAACTATCCTGATGGCATAGGGATTTGTTATTTTGGACAGGATAAAAAAAGTGGTTTTTAGTAGCGCCGCGTCTTGATGAGACCGGCGATATGCAACGTTGGCAGGTTGTATAATGTTGCTCTTTGCCGCTTTCATCGAAAGCCGGCCTACTTAAAATTCCCGGCTGAGCCGGTTAGGTTCATCTAAAGCTTCTATTTTACTTCAGTCTGGCGGTGATGTCTTCTGCTTTTTCCGGGCTTTCCATTTTTAATTTGATTATTTTGTCGGAGTCAAGATTGCAATCCAGCAGTTTCAGGACACGGATTCTGGAATTGTTTTCGGTGCGGTAATAAAAGAACTTGTTTTTCAAGTCGCAGACGCTGATCCATTGAGTATGTTCAAGTGCCGTTACTTCGTTTTCGGCTGATCTTACCGTTCCCCACGGAATGTCGAAATTGTTCAGTATATGGAAAATCTGCATTGCGGTTTCAAAGGCGTTTTTTCGCTGAATTGAGGCCGCGGCAAAGAAAAATGCGCGGACAAAACGTGACGGCGGAGTGTAGTCGCCGGGAATTCCGAGCATTCCGGAACCTTGCCCCAGGGGGGATATTTTAAGGGAATGTACGCTTATGGGCTTAACGCCTTGAGGCGACATTTTCAAATAATTCCTGAGGTTTGTCAAATGCCACTGAAAGTCCGGCGCGTTGGTCAACACCCCGGAGGGATTGTTGTGGATATTAAGTTTGCCGCCGATGTATTCGATTACGATACCGGCACCGGCGGCGTCCGTAACAATATAATGCAGCGGCATGTCACTGCCCCAATTATCGAAAACCGCGTTATATACGACTATTCCGGGCAAAGCCTTTTTTACTTCTTCAACTGTTGCGAATGACGTCAATATCCAGGTAAGAAGCTGCCACGGAGCCAAAGCCGCGGATTCTTGCTGACGTCCGCATGTTTGATAACCTGTAATACCCGGAAAATAGAATATTCCGCCGGACAGTCCTTTTTCATTCAGTCCGTCCGTAACGTAGGGTTGACCGGCAAAATTGGCTCCCGCCAGCGCAAATTTTGTTTTCCACTTCAAGCCTGTTTTTTTTGATGGGCCGATTCCGGCGAATTCATAATTCCTGGGAATAACCAGGATATGGGAATCCATAGGCTGGGCGAATTCCATGGTTCTTCCCCGAACAACTGCTCCGTCTTTGGATTTTAAAGTTACTCCCGTACAGGCGTTTACGGTATTCATTGAAAGAACGAGTATGAGTCCTGCTGTTCCGCATAAGAAATATTGACGCATATTTTTTCCTCTGGATAAATGATTAACGTGTGTTGTGATTTTTCTGTAATATACTTCGGCGCAAGCAGTCAGGTCAAGTGCCTTAAGGATTTTTTTCTGTTGCGCGTTTTTATCTGCTTTGCGGCTTGACAGCTTGCTTACAGGTCATAAATTAATTTCGTTATTGAACGGCAAAACGTATGCAGGTTAAAAAAGATGCTCATTATTACCCGGAATATCGTTATTCCCGACGAGGAACTGAAAGAGGAATTTTTTCTTGCTTCCGGTCCGGGCGGACAACATGTCAATAAAGTGGCGACCGCCGTGCGTTTACGTTATAATCTGCGGGTTTCGGAAGCTCTGCCGCCTGACCTTAAGGAGCGGTTTCTGAAACGGCATCAGGCGCGTTTGACCGGGGACGGGGAAATTCTCATTGAGGCGCGCCGCTCGCGTAATCGCGAGAAAAATCGTATCGACGCGGCGGAACGCTTGAAAAAGCTTATTCTTGACCAACTGTATCCCCCGAAAAAACGCCGCCCGACCAAACCGACCGCAGGTTCCGTTCAACGCCGACTCGAAAGCAAAAAGAAACGCGCTTTGACTAAAAAACTGAGGGGCGGGAAACCGTCTTCGGAGTGAAAGTAAAGGATTAGTTATATGGATTATATTTCGTCGGTTCCGCAGCAATATTTGTACTCCGCAATTGTTGTTTTGCTCCTGTTGCTTGCTGTCGTAACGGTTGCGGGCGGGACTGAAATGCTGCGCGGCAAAGCGGAGCGGCGGAAAGTTCGCGGGGTATGGGTTGCCACGGTCGGCAATATTGATTTCCATAAGCATAAAAAACGGAATTCTTTTCGGCAGGAATTTCTTGAAGTCGTCAGCAATCTGGCGGAAAATAAATTCAACACGCTTATTTTTCAGGTGCGGCCCAGTAATGACGCCTTTTATAAGTCCGCCCTGAATCCGTGGTCGCGGTATCTCTGCGGCAGGGAAGGGGAAGAAATTCCCGGTTTTGATCCGCTGAAATTCATGGTTAAAGCCGCTCATAAATATGGTCTGGAGTTTCACGCCTGGCTGAATCCTTACCGGGTAAACGGTTCTACTCCTCTGCGTAAAGCTGAGTACCTGAAAACCCTTGATCCGGGAAATTTTGCCCGTCAACACCCGGAACTGGTTCTGGAAATACCTCTTGACGACGGTTCTTACCAGCTTATCCTTAATCCGGGGGAACCGGAAGTAATAAAGTTTATTGTGGATACCGTCGGGGAAATTGTTGCCAATTATGAGGTGGACGCTATCCATTTCGACGATTATTTTTATCCCTATTCCGGCATTGGCAATATCGATGCGGAAACCTGCTCAAAAAACAATCCGCAAAATCTGTCTGTTGACGACTGGCGGCGGGAAAATATAAACCGTATGGTCAGGGACGTTCACGAATGCCTGAAATTATCCGGGCGCAAAGTGAAATTCGGCATCAGCCCGTTCGGGATATGGGCCAACCGGAAAAATAACCCGGCAGGTTCTCCGACTAATGGGGCACAGTCTTTTTACGAACAGTTCGCGGACAGCCGCTACTGGATAAAGGAGGGCTGGATAGATTATATAGCGCCGCAGCTTTACTGGGAGTTTGCGCATGAGACGGCGCCTTACGCCGCCCTGGTGGACTGGTGGGCGGAACAGGTGAAAAATACGCAAGTCGATCTTTATATCGGCCAGGCGGTTTACCGTCTTGGATCTTCGCGGGCCTGGGAAAACCGTCGTGAACTTGTCGACCAGTTGCGCTATAACTCAAAACGCAAAACCGTCAAAGGCAGCGTACTCTTTTCCTACTCATGTGTTTTCTTCCCAAAAAACAGATACATGAAACAGGGCGTCGAGGAGCTCTTTAAAGTCTGGTAATATTATTTCACTATCAGGTCCAGAGTGCCTTTATGCAAAGTCGCCTGAAGTTCTTTCCCTGAGGGCTGTTTGTTATCGGTGATTACCGCGTTGGTTCGGGGATCCCGGAGAATGGCGAAACCGCGCTTCAAGACGTTTTGGGGGCCGAGAGCTTCCAGTTTGCCGGACAACCCGTCCAGTTTTGAGTGCAGCAGTTTGAAACAGCTGCGGCTGTTGTTTTCCAGTTTGCCGGAAACGAGTTGAAAGCGTAAGTCGTTGTTGCGTAAATTTTTGTCAAGGGAAACCGCGGCGCTTTTCTGTAATTCGTCGATATACTGTTGTTTCTGTCGAACAATATGTATGGGGTCGCGAAAAACGTGACTGTCGGCCGCCAGCCGCAAGCGGTTTTTAAACTCCTGAAGCATAAATTGGAGAGACGATTTCAGGTCTTTTTCACTGCGTTGAAGCTGTTTTTCAAACTCTTCGCGCCGGCCTGTAACCAATTCAGCGGCGGCGGACGGCGTCGGCACCCGCAGGTCGGCGACGAAATCACATATCGTAAAGTCAATTTCATGTCCGACCGCGCTGATAACCGGGATTTTGCCGGCGGCCACGGCTCTGGCGAGAATCTCCTCGTTAAACGGCCATAGATCCTCCATGCTTCCACCGCCGCGCGTCAGGACGATGACGTCCGCGCGCCCGGCCCGGTTGAAAAACTCGATTCCGGCGGCAAGTTCGTTTTCAGCTCCGAATCCCTGAACCGGAGCCGGGTATATCTGAATGTGCATATTTGGGAAGCGCCGCTCAATTATCTGGAGGAAATCCCGTACCGCCGCGCCTCCGGGAGAGGTTACTACGCCGATTGTTCCGGGCAGAAGCGGAATCGCTTTTTTGCGTTCCGGGCTGAAGAGGCCTTCGGCTTCAAGTTTGCGTTTGAGCTCTTCGAAACGGCGTTGAAGTTCTCCGAGCCCGACCGGCCTTATCTGCTGGATGCTCAACTGGTATTCGCCGCGTACTTCGTAAACCGTAAGTCTACCGAAAACCTCCACCTGGTCGCCGATTTTTAAGCGCATATTGCGGGCCTGGGCGGAGCCGTTAAAAAATACCGCCCGCATCTGTGAACGCTGATCTTTCAGGGTCATATAAACATGGCCGGACTGGTGGATATTCAACGTGCCGACTTCCGCCTGCGCCCACAGCGGCATAAGGCTGTTTTCGATCAATTCCTTGATCGCGGAATTTATCTCTCCGATACGCCATATTTTTTGCGCCATAATTCTAAGCTCCGAAAAGCCGTCCTATCAGGACGAGCCCGTAAATTAAAAGGTTGCTGATAAGGGAACCGGCCAGGAAAAGATAATCAATATATTTTATTCCGAGTAGAAAAACAATTGCAATGACAAAATACATTGCCTGCGAATCGGAGGCTTTCAGCCGGGGAAAGAACGAACTGAGAATGTGCCAGCCGTCGAACCCCGGAACCGGGAATAGATTTAACATGAAAAGGACGAAATTTAGCATTGCGCCATTGGAAAAAAGCAGGTAGGCATTGTTGCTTATGTCGGCGGCCGGGCTTTTGATATCGGAAACAAGAACGACTATGGCGGCGATGAAACAGAATATCATTCCCAGAACCAGGTTGGTTGCGGGGCCGGCGAAAGACACCAGCGCGTCGCTGTGCCGGTGGCGCATGCGGCTGGGGTCAACCGGAACCTGTCCCCAGGCGATGCCGAGGATAGCCAGCATAAAAATGGAAAACGGGCCCATTTGTTTGAGCGGGTTAAGGGTCAGGTGTCCCCGGTCCGCGGCGGTGGAATCTCCCTGCCAGAGAGCCACCCTGGCGTGCATATATTCGTGGCAGCAGATAGCGAATACTACAATAAGCATCCATCTGAAAAAAAATTGCGGGTCTTCCCATAAAAAATTAATGAAAAAATGCATTCAATCATTCCCGTATTAATTTATTTTCACGTTCCAATATTGGAACGCCGGCGTTTCGTACGGATGCGCTTTTTTCAGGGCTTCGATTATTTCTTTGATTTTTCCTGCCGGGCAAAGCAGCTCGATTTTAGTTTCCGGAACTTTTTCGATATTGCCTTGTTTGCCTATAAAGGCATTGCTGCCCGCAAGCGGGCGGAATTGCCCGACGCCGGAAGTCTGCCAGCAGCAACAATCATAATTGCCAATCTTCCCGGCTCCGGCTTCGAATAAGGCCGCTTTCAGCTTTTCGGCGTATTCTTCCGGGACATATACTTCAAGTTTTACGCAAGTTTTCTCCGGCATAAAATCAATCTATCCTTTTGACGCGGAAGCCGTCCGCGGAATCTTCAACTACCCAGCCCAGTTCCTTCAAACTGTCCCGCATCGCGTCAGCGGTGGCCCAGTCTTTGGCGGCGCGGGCAGCCTGGCGTTTTTCCGCCATTTCCAGAACTTCCGGCGGTATTTTTTCACTCTTTTCCGCGTCGACTTCGAAAAGTCCGAAGATTTCATCGAATTTACGGAATTGTTCCAATACTTTTTCTGCTCCCGGTTTTGATAACGAGTCCGCGTTCAGCAGTTTATTGACGTCATGCTGAAGCCCGAAAACCGCAGCGAGAGCTTCCGAAATATTCAAGTCGTCAGCTAAACCGTTATCAAAAGCGTCTTTCGCCTTGCCGACGATTTCCGCAGCTTCCGAGCCGTTTCCGGGCGCGGCCGCTTCTTTAAGGCGTGTGAAAAGTTCGTCGAATTTAGCAAGGGTTCCGCGCGCCTGGTCGCAAGCGGCAAAAGTGAAATTAAGTTTTTTCCGGTAATGGGCTCCCAATAGAACCCAGCGCAGTTCCCGGCCGCTGTAACCTTTGGCGACGCATTCCCGCAAAGTATAGAAATTACCCGCCGATTTAGACATTTTGTCGCCTTCGACCATGAGATGGGCGCAATGCAGCCAGTAATTGACGTAAGTGCAGCCGTTAGCGGCTTCGCTCTGGGCAATTTCGTCTTCGTGGTGCGGAAACATATTGTCGATGCCGCCGGTGTGAATATCAAAAGTCTTTCCCAGGTAGCGCATGGCCATCGCGCTGCATTCAATATGCCAGCCCGGACGGCCTTTACCCCATGGGCTTTCCCAGTAAACATCGCCGTCCTTTTCATCCCAGGCTTTCCAGAGCGCGAAATCGGCGACCGAATCTTTGGCGTATTCGTCGTTTTTTATGCGGACGCCGGAACGCTGGTTTTCAAAGTCGATCTTGGCCAGTCTGCCGTATTCCGGGAATTTTGCGATGGAGAAATAAACGCAGTTGTCTTCCGCCTGGTAAGCATAGCCTTTTTGCACCAGCGTTTCGATCAGGGCGATCATTTCTTTAATGTGCTCAGTTGCGGCCGGGTATACTTCCGCTTTTTCTATGTTCAAAGTTTTGAGGTCTTCAAAGAACGCTTTTTTATATTTCGCGGTAAAGTCATCAAGCTTCATGCCGCATGCCTGTGAATCCCGGATGGTTTTGTCATCGACGTCGGTAAAATTCATCACCTGCGTGACTTTATAGCCGAAATACTTAAGGGTGCGGCGCAGCAGATCCTCAAACATGTAAGCGCGGAAATTTCCGATATGCGCGAAATTATAGACAGTGGGGCCGCAAGTGTACATGCGGGCTTCGCCGGGATGAATGGGGCTGAACTCTTCGAGCCTGCGGTCCATCGTATTAAAGAATTTTATTTTCGTATTCATTAAATTACCAGTAGTTTGCGATTATTTACAGCTGGTAATCTAACTGCCTTACCGGGAAAATACAAGATATATAACGATAATTTAGCTTCTCCCAATTGTAGAGATTTCAGGTAGCTAACCGATGCGCCTCTCAGCTAACTTTTTTACATCTTCTGCATTTTTATTTCTGCTTTGTGCTTATTCTGTTCGCGTTATACCAGAAGCGCCCGGCGTGGCCCATACGCGTCAACTTAAGTGATTATAAGCCTTTTTAATATTCAATATCGAACAAGGAATATCCAAGAACCAAGTATATTTCCCGATGAATTATACTGTTTCAGGCTGAATTTCAGACTTTTGCCTTATACTTAATTTGCGCCCTGAAGTAGCGCCGTGTCTCGATGAGACCGGCGACATGCAACGTCGTCAGGCCATATAATGTCGTTCACTGCCGCTTTCATCGAAAGCCGGCCTACTTGTTATGCGTTCTGATTACCGGCTTATATCTTAAGTTGACGCGTATAGGCGTAGCCGGGGCTTCCGGCTTTATAACGAGCGCGAGCAAAAATCTTCGCTCCCACCCTGCGGGTACTGAGTTCGATTTGGAAATTCTTTTTTTCAGTATTTTGCGATAAAAAAACAGTCAAAAATCCAAGAGCGAACGCGGATCGCAATTCAGCGCCTCGGCGTATTTTGTTGCAGTTTTCGCTATGTGGATACCAGTCTTGACTTGGAGTGATACCGCAGCTCTGCTGATCTTAAGTTTTTTTGCCAAGGTTTTCTGTTTTAAACCGCATTTCAGCAACTGCTTTTTTAATGCCGTTACCTTTTCTCCCCTGTCCTTTCTCGGTTCCGGCAGCGAATCGACTTTCAGGCACAAAAAGATTTTTAAAGTTCTCTCGGCATATCTAAGTTCTTGCAACCACGATTCCGCATGTTGAATATCACGCCGGAAGAATGTCAATAAACTTTCAAGTTCCTCGGTGTCGGCTTCTTTAATCTGGTCCAGATTAAGCATAAAAATCCTTGCTGTCAGTTTTTTAATTCGGCATGTAATCTTTTGAAATATATAAGAAATTATTCATCTATGAATAAAATATGCAATTAATTATAAAACGCAAGTATTTGTTTGTATTTTTTTGCCGTTATTTATAATTTTCTTAATAGCAAATATAAGAGGGTAAGTATGACTATTTTTGAAAGAATAAAGACTGAATTAGATAAAGAATACGAAAATTCCAATCAGGAAAAGTTAGCTAAAAAAGCGAGCTTAAGTCAGGTAACTATAGGCCGTTATCTATCTAGTATTGAAAATATTAAAGCAATGCGCCTTGATACTTTTTTCGCGTTGTTTCCTGATGCTGATATAATTTTCCATAAACCTGTTGACACTCCCATAGATGACCGCCTGCATTCATCTATTGATAGACTTTCTGCTGAGGATAAAGAAAAAGCCTGGAATGTTTTATCTGCAATTTTTTCAGAATATATAAATGAGAGTTAATGCCGCAAATGTTGTGCTGAATACCGCTTTTTCAATCACAGTAAAGTTTTTCCGGGGCTTGTCAAGTGAACGTAATCGGTTATTTATAGCGTTGGTAAACTGGAAACGGTGTAGCCGCCCCTGTCTCCAGGGGCGTAGTTGCGGGACGCACGGCTGGAGACAGCCGTGGCACACCCTACGAGCCGAAAAGCGTTCAACATTTACGGCTTCACAAAATTTTGTATCTCCTGATTTTCTATGGGATAACTCTGTAACAATACTTTTTGACTGGCGGCAAAATTCCAGATTATTTCGGCGCTATTTTTTTCTCCATCCATTTTTTTCATTCTTTCCTGAAGTTTCAAGGCCGCTTGTTTAAAAGCCTTGTCGGAAATTATTTTATTTACCGCTTCCCTGATATTCTCCGAATTCCATTTCGCCAGAGGGATTCTGATTCCCGCTCCCCTTGCTGCGATATTCGAGAGATTAATAAATTGTTCCTGCTGCATTGCCACTCCCACCAGCGGAGTTCCTGAATTCATTGCTGTCTGGACTGTTCCCTGGCCTCCGTGGCAGATGACCACATCCGCCATGGCATTGATTTTTTGTGCGGGAACGAATTTGTCGGTGATATAAATGCCTTCCCGGTTCCCCGATAATTTGCGGGCTTCATCCAGGGCATAGTGGGGAGAGAGGATTACCGCGTCCCACTCCAGGCCTTTGCCGTAAGTAAAAGTTTTAATTACTTCCCGCAGCATTGTTTGGGTTCCGGCGCTGCTCAGGGTACAGAAGATTTTAGTCCTGCTGTT
The DNA here is from genome assembly GCA_041668685.1 of Victivallaceae bacterium. Classification (GTDB taxonomy): domain Bacteria; phylum Verrucomicrobiota; class Lentisphaeria; order Victivallales; family Victivallaceae; genus JAHOYW01. Next base: position 12,071 of record JBAYCO010000049.1, read on the forward strand.
TTCAGGACTGAAAATTTTTAATATTTCCGCATCGATTTTTTCGTCGTTTCCCGATTTTGCGAAGAGCGGCCCGGTAAAAAATAAATTCGGCGGGAATTCAGCGGCGCCATAATAATCCGGAATATCATTTACCAGGATAATATCCGCTTTCAGCAAATCAAACAGATTCAGGAGTTTTTCTTTTTTCCAGCCTAATTCACAGGCGGCCCGGCGAATGTTTGTCTGGCGGATAAAAGGGATTCTCTTTTTAATAAATTTTGGGATATGGCGAAACAGCCATAAACCCAATGGCGGAGGTAAAAGATAAAAAAGTTTCGCCTGTTCCGGAACCGCTGGTATGGCATCGAAAAAAGCTTCAGTCAAAGGCAGGGGAATAAAACATATTCCCGGAATTTCTTCGGGAAGCATTCTTCTCGCCGGCCCGGCCATCGGCCAGAAACCATGCAGAATAATATCAGGTTTTATTTCCCGGTAAGCTTTGATTTCTCCGGCAATAAGCTGCTTTGCCAGGTCTAGTGTCCCCACAAAGTTTTTGGGCGTCATTTTCAGGTCCTGATAAAGCCCTTGTCCGCTCATTGCGGGCTCGACCGGATAAACTTCAAAACCTAAATCCCGGGCTTTCTGTTCGAACCTGCTGCCGTGGGAAAAGAAGATAATCCTGGGTTGAATATCTTTGGGTTTGTATTTTTCTATTCCTTTTGCAAGTTCCAATGCCCGGGTCGCGTCGCCCGCATCCTGAAAAACGGTACTTATAACAAAAGTTATGCTTTTTTTCATTTGATATTCCAGAGTTTCAAGAACCAGTCAGGCAAAACCAAATAAAAATCTCTCAAACTTTTTTGAGCGGGCGATATGTTTTTACGCCATACCCTGGCAGATGGTTATTGCCGCCACACCGTAAATATCTTCCGCCGAACAGCCGCGCGATAAGTCGTTTATCGGGCGGGCCAGTCCCTGAAGTATCGGGCCGTAAGCCGCGGCTCCGGCGAGACGTTCGGTCAGCTTGTATGCGATGTTGCCGGCGTTGAGGTCCGGGAAAATCAGGACGTTGGCGGCTCCGGCGATCTTACTGCCGGGAGCTTTGGATTTGGCTACGGCCGGAACCAGCGCCGCATCGCCCTGAAGTTCGCCGTCAGCGATTATATCGAGATTTTCAGCTTCAATCTTAGCCTTGAATTTTGCGGTGGCTTCGACGATCTTGTCGAGGATTTCATGTTTGGCGCTGCCGTAAGTCGAGAATGAAAGGAAAGCGACTTTGGGAGTTTTTCCCATCAGCGCCCGGTAAGTGTTGGCGGTGGCGGTGGCGATAT
>JBAYCO010000050.1:0-13160 GCA_041668685.1 Victivallaceae bacterium
GTGGTGGCGATAGGGATGACGCTCTCCATCAGTTCGGGATAAGTGATTGCCCATTCAAGCGCCTGCATACCGCCCATTGAACCGCCGACGAGACTCAGCCATTTTTTTATCTTGAGGTGTTCCATCAGGCGTTTTTGAGCTCGAACCATGTCGGCGATAGTGATTACCGGGAAATCCATGTTATATCTTTTCCCGGTTTTAGGATTTATCGACCTCGGCCCGGTGGAACCGGAACAGCCGCCGATGACATTGCTGCATACGACAAAATATTTACTGGTGTCGATGGATTTGCCCGGGCCGACCATTTCATCCCACCAGCCGGGTTTCCGGTCATCCGGGGAATGCCGGCCGCAGACATGGGCGTCGCCGGAAAGGGCGTGCAGGATCAGTACCGCGTTGGAACCGTCCGGCAGAAGTTCTCCGTAGGTTTCATAGCGGATATTTACAGAATACAGTTTTTTGCCGCAATCCAGTTCCAGCGCGTCTTCTTCAGATTTGCCGAAGAGAAAATCCCTGGCTTCCACCAAATTGTCTGTGTTTTCGCTCAATGCACATCTTCCTGTAGCACAACCGTTCCGGTTGTGTCATCTGCCCACCAACGTTTATCCATTTATGACTCAAGCGAGACGCTTGAGCTACTATTTCCCAAAGTAGCACACTCTGCTCAGTATTAGCTTCGAGAAAAAACTGAGGCATTACAGAATTTAGCTAAATTATGACGAATTTCAACTATCAAGCTTGAATTTAAGCATAATTTGCTTTATTCATTTATAGACAGCCAAATCCCGCAAAGGCAAAAAGAATGACAAAAGACAATATTTTTTCAATTCCGCAGAAAAAAGTCGAAGACTTCAGTTTCGACAAAAAAGTCGTCGCGGTATTCCCGGATATGATAAAACGTTCGGTGCCGGGATACGAAAACGTCATTATTATGAGCGGCCTGTTCGCTGAACGTTTCGCCCGGCCCGACAGCAATGTTTATGACCTGGGCTGTTCGCTTGGAGCCACGACTCTGGCGATGCGTTCCCGGATCAGCGCGCCCGGCGTTAAGATCATTGCGGTTGACAATTCCCCGGACATGATCGAACGCTGCCGGGAAATCCTCGCTTCGGATAGCGGCGCGGCTCAGGTTGAGCTGGTTCTCGCCGATATCCGCGATATCGATTTTCAGAATAACTCGATGACGGCGCTGAATTTCACTTTGCAATTTCTGCCGCCTGAAGACCGGGAACCGTTATTGAAACGCATTTATGACAGCATGCTGCCGGGCGCGGCGCTGATCCTGTCGGAAAAAATCACCTTTTCCGAAAAACGCAACAGCGAATTGTTTATGGATATTTACCATTCATGGAAAGCCCATAACGGTTATTCCGAAATGGAGATCCGGCAGAAACGCACCGCGCTGGAAAATGTCCTTATTCCGGATACTGTCCGGCAGCATACCGCGCGGCTTGAAAAGATCGGCTTTAAGCGCTGTGAATTGTGGTTCCAGTGTTTCAACTTCATGTCAATGGCGGCCTTCAAATGACCGGGCCGGATTATTCAACCTTTAAAAAAGCCGCGGCGAAAACCGCACTCGCGCCTTGGGCTGAAAAACTCTATGAACGTTCACAGGACATTATCGATGACTGTAATCACGGCCATCTGGATATGTGGCTTGACGCGATAGCTGAACTTCCTGAAATAAATCTGTCTTCGGTTGATATTGCGGGAGACACAATCCGGGCGGGAGCGCCGCAGGACTGCGACGATGCCTGCCGGGAGAAACTTTACGAATGCATGCAGAAACTCCGTCCGTGGCGCAAAGGCCCTTTCGATATCTGCGGCATGAAAATAGACACCGAATGGCGTTCCGACTGGAAATGGCAACGCCTGGAAAACCATATTGCCCCGCTGAAAGACCGGCTGGTTCTGGATATCGGCTGCGGGAGCGGTTATCATACCTGGCGAATGGCCGGAGCCGGGGCGCGGCTGGCGGTCGGGATAGAACCCTATAAAGTTTTTGTAATGCAGTACTGGGCGATGCGGCATTTCCTGAAAAACGACTCGGCTTGGGTATTGCCGCTTGGGATTGAAGACATGCCGGAGCAGATGCGGGTTTTTGACACGGTTTTTTCAATGGGGGTTTTGTACCATCGCAAATCCCCGATGGACCACCTGCTGCAAATCTGCGGCATACTTCGTCCCGGAGGCGAAATAGTGCTGGAAACCCTGGTGGTTGAGGGTGATGAAAATACCGTCTTTGTACCGGAAGGGCGCTACGCCAAAATGCGTAATGTCTGGTTTTTACCTTCAACTTCGGCTTTGGAAAAATGGCTGCGCAAACTTGGTTTCAAAAATGTCCGTACCGTAAACGTCAATAAAACGACCATAGAGGAACAGCGCGCCACCGACTGGATGCGCTGGGAATCGCTGCAGGATTACCTGCATCCGGATGACCCGGAAAAAAGCTTTGAAGGATACCCGGCCCCCTTGCGGGCGATCATCCTGGCAAATGCGCCTTGAACTTACCGGTTGCGCCGGAAATTTTCAGTAGTCACGAGTGCGGCCTCGCACCGTGACCGGTAAAGTTTATAGCCGTCTTTTAGGTTTTCTGTACCGGAGCAAGGCTGCTCCCGGTACTACTCAAAACCACTTTTTTATCCTGTTTTCCTGTCAAAATAACAAATTCCTATGAGATCAAATTACCTTTATGATTTGCACATTGGCGGTACGGGCAGTAATATTAATCTTATAAGGATTGTATGAATTTACGCGGAGAATTCCGTCATGCCGGAAAAAATAGCGGTAAAACTGGGAATAAGTTCCTGCCTGGTCGGAGAACCTGTCCGTTATGACGGCCAGCACAAACAGGACCATTACCTGACCGACGTTCTGGGAAAATACGTGGAATGGCTGCCGGTTTGTCCCGAAGTTGGATGCGGCCTGCCGGTTCCACGTGAAGCCATGCATTTGACCGGAGACGCCGACGCGCCCCGCCTGGTCACGATCAAAACCGGGATAGACTTGACCACTAAAATGCAGGTTTGGTGCGCAAAGAAACTTGATGAACTGGAAAAAGAAAAACTTTGCGGTTTTGTTTTCAAAAGCAAATCTCCCAGTTCCGGATTGCTTAAAGTAAAAGTGTTCAACGCTAAAGGCATTCCCGAAAAAAAGGGTGTCGGGATTTTCGCACGGGCATTTACTGAACGTTTCCCGCTCGTCCCGGCGGAGGAGGAAGGCAGACTCCACGATGCCGGCATCCGGGATCGTTTCATCGACCATGTGGCGGTTTATTCCAGATGGCTGGAATACCTGAAAAACGACGCTTCACTGAAAGGACTTCAGGATTTTCACGCCCGGCACAAATATATGATCATGGCGCACAACCCCGGAAATGTAGCGCCGCTCGGTAGAATCGCCGCCGAAACAGGCGGACGAAAACCGGAAGAAATTCAGACGGAATATATTGAACTGCTGACTTCCGTGCTGAAACTTCAGGCGACTGTCCGCAAAAATACGAATGTGCTGGAGCATATTGCCGGGTATTTCAAAAAAGAACTTGAAAGTTTTGAGAAACTCGAACTCCAACAGTCAATAAAAGAATACCATGAAGGCAACTTCCCGCTGCTGGCAACGCTGGTGCTGCTCCAGCACTTCGCCAAAAAATACGATAAACGTTATTTGCTTGCGCAATACTACCTCAATCCCGGCCCGATGGAACTTTACCTGAAGTACCATGTCTGAACACGTGCAAATTGTTTAATTCACATTAAACAAGGGAGAGACTTTTAAGGTCTTTGTTTGCTCCCCGGTTACATTGAATTTTATGAGACAGGCATCTTTATTTACGTATCTGCTTGAAAAAAATACGTTTGTTGTTTATCTTCTATTTATAGGTAGGGATAAATCTGAATCGAAGCGAATGGCGCTACGGAAATTAAGGAGACGGCTATGGTTCATGAGAGTGAAATCGTTATGCTCCTGCTTTGCATCGGTGTTTTCATATTCATCATAAATAAATACCGGGAATACAGGCGCATACCTTCCTGGCAGTTCCTGTTGACCGCTTTCAGCCTGTTTTTCCTGGCGGCCGTAATGACCGTTGCGGAAGATTTCATATGGCCCGACTTGCTTAACCTGCTGGAACATTTGCTTTATATGCTGAGTTCATTGTCCATGCTTATTTGGTGCTGGCGGGTTTTCCACCGCAATGAGGAGGGCGAATAATGTCTCATCTCGCAATTATCGATTCCCTGACTGTTTGCCTGACATTATTTGCTCTTATGGTCGTGTTGTTCAGCCGCCGTCGCGAAAAGTACCGGGAGCTGTATGTGCAGATAATCTGGCTGTTGAGCCTGAATCTGCTTCATTACGGGGTTATGCTGCTGGAATGGATGAATATCACCAGCGAGTTTGACCGCCTGGAAGATATTGCCGGGGCCCTTATTCCAATGGGGTGGGCGTTTGTCCTGTATTTTTTTATTCATTATATAGTTATTCAGGATTTGTGTGAGAGCGAGAGCGAATTCAAAACGCTTTTTGAATCCGCTAATGACGGCCTCCAACTGATGGACCATGAGAAATTCGTAAACTGCAACAATACCGCCGCCCTTCTTTTCGGCTGCGATAAACCGAGTGATATTATTGGACGTGATCCGCTTGAATTTTCTCCTGAATTTCAGCCGGACGGAGAATCTTCCAAGGTTAAATCCGAACGGTTTATAAACGCCGCTCTCGCCGGGAAACCGCAAAGATTTTATTGGCAGAACGTCCGCAAGGACGGAAATACGGTTGACATGGAGGTGTCCCTGAGCAAGGTCGTCTTCAAAAATAAAATTTATCTTTTGGCGATGGAAAGGGATATTACCCTGAAACTGAAAGCGGAATCCGCGCTGCGCGAAAGTGAAAGACGTCTTTCTCTGCTGATGAAAAACCTTCAGGGTATGGCCTATCGTTGCGATACCGGCTGGACGTTTAAATTCGTAAGCGGCGGGGCGCTCGATCTGACAGGTTACTTGCCGGATGAGATTACCGGGGAAAAAGCGGTCAATCACTCAGACTTGATCTTCGAGGATGACCGGGAGAACGTACTTGCCAAGCTTAAGGAAGCTCTTGACAAACGCTGTTTGTTCAGCGTTGAATACAGGTTGAAAACCCGGAACGGAGAGGAAAAATGGGTCGCGGAAAAAGGAATGGGAATGTTTGCGGAAAACGGTGAATTTATTGGCATAGAGGGATTTTTGAGCGATATAACCAAGCTGAAGAAGGCGGAGCAAGAATTGCGCCGGAACAATGAAGTGCTTGAAACGAAAGTCCAGATGCGGACTGCGGAATTAAGGACGGCGAAAGAACAGGCTGAATCCGCCAATAAAGCCAAGAGCATGTTCCTGTCAAAAATGAGTCATGAGATCCGTACGCCCATGAACGCGATATTGGGATTTTCACAGCTTATGCGCCGCGATTCGGACCTGGACTCCACTCAGAGCAAATACTTGAATACGATAAACCGCAGCGGCGAGCATTTGCTGGCGCTGATCAACAATGTCCTCGAAATGTCGAAAATAGAGGCCGGCTACATAGTTCTTCAGCCTGAACCGCTGGATTTCCGCCGCCTGATTGACGATCTGTTCAATATGTTTAAAGTCAGGTGTGATGCGAAAGGTTTGCAGTTTGATCTGGCGCTGGAAGACGATGTTCCCCGTTTCATAAAAGGTGACGCGCCTAAATTGCGTGAAGCTGTTATGAACATGTTGAGCAACGCCCTTAAATTTACCGCAAAAGGCGGCATCGTTATTCGGGTGAGCAAAGCTCCGAAACAGGATGTCCGGGATAAAGTCAAACTTTGCATAGAAGTCGAAGATACCGGCTGCGGTATTCCCAGCGCGGATATTGAGGCGGTATTTACGCCGTTTGAACAGGCGGACAACGAGCATTGGCATGAGGGAACCGGGCTGGGGATGCCGATAAGCCGGCAGTTCGCCCGGATGATGGACGGGGATTTGACCGTAAAAAGCAAACCCGGCAAAGGCAGTAATTTTATTTTTGCATTCAGTGTCGAAACTGCTTCCGGGGCGGATATTAAAAAGGAATCAGACGTAAACAAATCATCAGTTTCTCATCTGGCGTCAAACCAGAGAGAATACAATATTCTGGTTGCTGACGATGACGAAACCAACCTGGAACTTTTACTTGTGCTGCTGAAATCAGTCGGTTTTAATACCTGTTCGGCGCGGGACGGGGAAGAAGTGGTGGACGTGTTCAAGGAAAAGAAACCGGACGCTATCCTTATGGACTACCACATGCCCAAAGCGGACGGATTCACGGCAACCAGCCGGATTAAAAAACTGCCGGAGGGGAAAAACGTTCCCGTAATTATCGTAACCGCAAGCGCCCTCGACCAGAACCGGGACGCGGCTTTGCAGGCCGGGGCGGATGCTTTTATAAAAAAACCGTATATTGAAGACGATTTGCTTGGCGAGCTGAAAGAACTGCTCAATTTGAAGTACGAATATTATCCGGAGGAAGATGAAGTAAAAACCGTTTCTCCGCAAAATACCGATATGGCCGCGGAAATCAAAAAACTCCCGGAAACGCTTGTCGCTCAAATGCGGGAAGCGGTTGCAAGCGGAGATTTAAACAAACTGCTCAGTCTGATCGATTCCGGCGGCATAGCTCCCGGTTTGGCGGCTTATCTCCGCACCAGGGCGGAAAATTTCGAATATGAAAGCCTGGAAAAACTGTTGAGCGGCAAGTGAACTATTCCATGTGTTCGTTAAATTCGTTGATCAGCTTCATTTTGAATTTACAGGCGAACCAGTAGTAAACTGAAGGAATCACAAACAGCGTCAGGATACCGGACAAGCCCAACCCGAAAATAATTACCACAGCCAAAGGCTGGAACAGCGGGCCGCCGTTAAATACCAGCGGTATCAGGCCGCCGATAGTGGCAAAGGTCGCCATGAGTATCGGCCTTATCTGCATAGTACAGCCGTCAAGCACACAAGCGGTGAACGCCGCCTTGTTGAGCCCGTGGAATGATTTTTCTCCTTTAGCGGCGTTCAATGCGGCGTCACGGCGGCGTTCGACGATAAGCATTCCTATGAAATCAAAAAGCATGATCGCGCCGTTAACGACAATCCCGAAGAGGGCCGGCAGGCCGAGCTGGGCAAAAAAGTTCAGCGGGATATTTGTCAGCCACAATCCGGCGAAAGCGCCGATCAGCGCCAGCGGCAGCGTTCCCAGGGCGATAACGGTTTTTTGCACGGCGTTGAAATAAACGACTAAGGTAAGGACTATCAGTAAAAGACTTATCAGCATTGCTTTCGCTATATATCTCGAACTTTCTTCGTATTTTTGGGTGACGCCGCCGATCTCTATACTGTAGCCGGCCGGCAGTTTTTTCCTTATTTTTTCGATTTTCGACAGGTTTTTATAGATGAGCGGATTAGCGAGGAAACCTTTTCTGAGTGAAGCCTGTACCTGGATGTTACGGCGTATGTTGGAACGTTTGATCCGGCTGGGATGCCGGGTAACTTTTATGTCCGCGACCGAAGACAGGGGAACTTTACCCTGGGAGCCTTCCACATATATGGTGTCGGAACGGGGAATTCCCTGGCGCTGGTCGGGAGGAAGCCTGAGATATACGGGAATTCGATGATCGCCTTCGCGGTAAGTCGTGAGGAGATTTCCCGAATAATAAGTGTTCAGGGTCTGGGCTATCGAGGTCCTGTTAACCCCTGCGGCAATACATTTTTCCTGATCTGGAATAATATCCAGCTGGTAGCCTGAATTTCCCCAGTTGTCGTGAACATTGTATACCCCCTCGGTATGATTGAATATGTCTTTTACTTCTTCCGCGTATTTTTTCAGCATATTGTAATTTTCGCCAAGGATCCTGACAGTTATCGGAAACCTGACCGGAGGGCCCTGCGAAAGGCGTTTTGCCGTTATACGCGCATCCGGCAGTTTGGAATGACATTCGTCCTCGACTTTCCGCAGGTAATCATCAACCAGGGCGGGCGAGGCGACATTGACCAGAATCTCCGCGTAATTGCTTTTCGCGGCTTCGATTATATACGACAACTTTATCCGGAGCGCGCTTTGCCCGATAAAGCTTATCATATTGCGGAGGCGGTTTTTTACTTTTTCGCAATTGTCTTTATATTCGGCCTGCTTTAGAATAATATCTTCGACTTTTCCGGTGACTTCCGAGGTTTTATTCAAAGAAGCTCCTACCGGGAGCCGGATATTCATGACAAACTGATCACCGGCGGCGGCAGGGAGATAGTCGGTTTTTATCTGCCCGTTGCATACCAGCATAATCGAAAAAACAAATGCCGCGGCAACCGCAAACATAAGCGTGAGGGGATGATTCATGCACCATTGCAGGACCTCGCGATAGAATTGATATTTTACTTTCTTTTCGCTGCCGTCCGGTTTCCTGACAAGGTGAACAATACGGAGCAGCGGGGAAACTTTATCGGTTCCCGGTTTGAGGATCAGCCAGGTCATCGCAACCGTAAACGTCAATGCGGTAATCCAACTGACCAGGAGCGTTATTCCCACTACTATCGGTATGCTTCTGATAAATTCCCCTGTATTTCCCGGAATGAAAAGTATGGGAAGGAACGCAAAGATCGCGGTCAGCATTCCGACCAATATCGGGCACGCCACCTGTTTCGCGCCCTTAACGGCGGCGTCAAAACGAGAACAGCCTTCGTTCTGGAAGCGCTGGACATTGTCGCATATTTCTATCGCGCAGCGCACCAGCATCCCAAGGGAAATAATCAGTGCGACAATCGACATTTTTTCAAGTTTTACGTCAAATACCCCGGCGACGGCAAAGGAAATCATTATGATAACCGGAACCGAAGCGCCCATTATCAAAGCGACGCGCGGGCCGATAAAAAGAAAAGTTACAAAAACCAGCAGCAGGACGGACAGCAAAAGGTTTTCCGTGAATATTGAGATATTTTCAGTTATTGTCCGGGACTGATCGGCGACCAGGCTTATTTTTATATCCGGGGGAATAATGGTTTTTTCCCATAACGGGATCAACGCCTTTACCTTCTTGCCGACTTCGACAATGTTCTCCCTGGTTTTCAGCGTATAATACACGACGATACATCGCCGTTTCCGGTTTTCGCTGTCGGAATAACGGGTAATCAGTTTGGCCGGATCTTCATAGCCCTTACGCACTTTTATGTTAATATCCTTGAGGAGCACCGGATGGTTGTTGTCGCTGACGCCTACTACAAGACGGCTGATTTCCTCCAGCGCGTTGAAATCCCCCACTGTCACCAGATGGAAACGGCTGTCTTTACTATCGATAACTCCGCCTGAGGTAACTGCGTTTTTAGCCATTAAGCGCTGTCTTAGATCTTCGCTGGTAAGCTTCAGTCGACTTAAGGCGCCCGGATCCGGTTCCAGGTAAATGACTTCCTGGGGCGCTCCGGCGATTACCGCCCTCGCTACCCCTTTCAGCAGTTTCAGTTCGTCGCAAATATCTTCGCAAATCTTTTCGATATCCCGCAGCGAATAAGGATGGGTAATCTTTTTTTCACCGGGCAGGGGTACTTGATAAAGGGCGAAAACCAGGGCGGCCGTATCCGGGAAATTAACATTCAGGTAAGGGCGGCCTGCTCCGGAAGCGATTTCCGTACAGTCCAGTTTTCCGCGCAGTTTGTTCCATACATGATCAAGATTTTTGACCTCGTCTTTAAGGGTGATTTTAATTATTGACTGTCCGGGACTTGTTACCGAGCTGGTTCCCTTTACTTCGTCAATTTCCTCAATTGCTTTTTCAAGGGGATCAGTAACCAAATCCTCGACCTTTTCAACAGGCGCTCCCGGCCAGTTGGTTACGACTGTGCAGGAGCGTATCGTAAACTCCGCGTCTTCGCATCGGGGAACATTGTAGAAAGTAAATCCGCCCCACAAGATACCGGCGAAAACAATGGAAAACACCACCGTACGGTATTTGATTGACAGTTCAGGCAGGTTCACAGGTCTATCTCCTTGACGTCGCGGACGATAATCTTATTGCCGGGATTGACGTAATGGACTCCGGAAAAAACTATTTCATCGCCGCTTTTCAATTCCGGAGACGAAATGCGCTGAAAAGCTCCAAGCTGATTCAGGAGCTTAACTTTAATCTCGGCCAGTCTGCAAAAATGCTGCTGGGGAACTTTCTTCAGCAGGTAAACGAAACTTTCCCCGTTTTTGTTGAATATGGATTCTATCGGAATATATATCCCCGACGGCGTATTTTTATCGGTCAGCAGCACTTTTACCAGGTTTCCCGGCCGGAACAGCCAGCGCCGGGCGATTTGGACTACTTTTTCACCGTCTTTTACGTTTGAAGGAACTCCCAGGGCCAGGAGATCATCAGGATTTATATTTTGAACGCCTTTTTCAAAGAAACGGTAATAGTAGATGCCAAAGAAATCCAATGTTTCAGGATCAAATTTTACATATTGTTTTTTCAGTTTGTAAACGTCCGCCCCGTACCGGGAACCGGGTTTTTTTGTCGCTTTCCAGACAAATTCTCCTCCGGAATCCTTGTAAACGGCATCGCTGGTTACCCAGAGCCGGTTGCGATATTTGTTGTAAAGCAGATTCGATACGCTATTTACTACACCGTTTATTTTGGGGAGTTTTTCCAAATCGCCCAGATTCTCCGTAACCGACACTTTCGGGTTCTGGACAAACAGTTCCAGGTTAAAAGTATGGGTTTGCGGATCGGCGACGGTGCTTTTCATGGTCACGATTCCCGGTACGGATTTGTCCATTCCGGACGGGAAAACCCTGACCCGGTCACGGAACCTGAGCATCCGGTCGATATTCGGGGATACTTCAAGGCTGATAAGCATCGGGTTCATCACCACCGCCTTGACAACTTTCGCCCCGGACTGGACGTTTGCGCCGACATTGGCGTAAACGTCGGCGATTTTACCTTTATAACGCGTTCGCAGAGTACAATTTTTTACGTCCAGTTCAGCGTCAAACTCGTTCTGCCTTAATTCCTCGACCTGCGCCAGCAGAGCCTTGTATTCCGCTTTTTTGGTTAGTACCGAGGCAATCATTTCCGCTTTTACGGCCTGTGCCACCTTATAGTCTTTTTCCACATTGTCGTAACTCTGGCGGGAAACGGCGTTACGTTTCAGCAGGATTTTATGGCGCTGATAATTTTGTGCGGTATTTTCCAAATTGGCATTGGCCGCTTCAAGCTGCCGAACCATAACCTCGTATATGGAAACTTTCAGGGCTTCAGCCTTGGCTTCCGCGGACTTTATTTTCGCCTTGATTGATTTCAGCTTCAATTCATAACGCGCGGGATCGATACGCGCTATGACCGTTCCTTCACCGCGATTGACGTTTTTACCAATTTCCGTACCTTTTTCAATAACCCATTCAATTCGTTCGGGAACTTCAAAACTGAACATTCCTCTTTCCAGCTTTTTACCACCCCGGTGAGCATCAGGCTCAATTCCGGATTGACTTCCCTGAGTTTAAGGGCAGTCACCGGGCGGTATACTTTCGGTTCGACTTTTCCGGTTTTCGGGTCGTTCGAGAATTTCAGCAGCAAAAGAATGAGAATTGCCACCGTTGCAGTCGCCGCGAGTATTTTTTTAATATTCTTTTTCATAAATCAAATCTTCTCAGGTTGGGAGCCGTTATAAAAACATATACACAGGGTATAGTTTACTTTTATAAGATATAAAAGTCAAACCCGCAGCCGTCAATATGGTATGAAAGCTTGAGTTGAGCGTTAACAGACGTTAGTCTCATATCTCGAAAAGCGAGGTCGGCTAAAAGAATTTTTAGCCGACAGTGAGCGTTCGAGTTTAACCGTTGCGACTTTTGTCGGAGCTATCTAACACCGCTATTGGGTCGTGTTTTTTTTCAGGAATTCCAGAGTTTCCTGGATCAGGCATTCGGGAGCGGAGGCTCCGGCGGTAAGGCCTATATTGCCTTTTTTCGGAAGATCTTTCGGGTCTATGTCAGCCGGGGAATCGATCAGCATCGCTTTTACCCCGCAGCTTTTCGCGATTTCGCACAGGCGGTTGGAGTTGGAACTTTTCCTGGAGCCGATAACTATAATAAGTTCGCACTGTTCCGCCAGTTCCATGACCGCTTTCTGGCGGTGAGTAGTGGCGTAACAGATATCGCCGTCGCCCTCAAGTTCCGGGTATTTTTCTTCAAGTGCCTTTACGATCGGTGCGATATCTTCATGGCTCAGGGTTGTTTGCGTTACATAAGCCGCAAACTGTCCGGGGGCAAGTTCCGGGAGTTTTTCGACATCCGCGAGTGATTCGACGACCAGGGCTTTGCCTTTGCTTTGTCCCAGGGTGCCGACGATTTCAGGATGGTTCCGGTGTCCGATCAGGATGATCAGCCTTCTCCTTTTGAGATAATTTTTTACCTTGGTATGGATTTTTTTTACCAGCGGACAGGTGGCGTCAACGATCTTCAGTCCTTTGTCGTATGCATCCTCCTCCACCAGCGGGGAAACGCCGTGGGCGCTGAAAATAATAACTTGCCCGTCAGGTACGTCCCCAAGGGAATCAACAAATATTACGCCGCGTTTTTTCAGGCTTTCGATAACAAAAGTATTGTGTACGATATCATGATATATGTACACGGGCGGCGGGTATTTTTCCAGGACTTCGTCAACGCATTTTAGGGCGCGGGTAACTCCCGCGCAGAAACCCCGCGGCGTAGCCAGCAATATATTATGCACAGGCGCTTCCCTCTGGATTAAATGATCCCGCAACGCTTCAGGCTGGCGGCGAGTTTCGTGCGGTTGGAATCGGAAATCTCACACAAAGGCAAACGGAATTCTTCCTTGATGATCCCCGCCATGGCCAAAGCTGTTTTAATCGGAATCGGATTGGTTTCAATAAACTGATCCCGGAAAAGGCAGTAGTATTTCAAGTGCAGTTCAAGAGCCGTCGCGGTATCGCCGGCGGCAAACGCGTCGACCATTTTCTTTAACTGCGCCGGGATAATATTGGAAGCGACGCTGATAATGCCTTTGGCGCCGACCGCCATCATCGGCAGGGTCAGGGCGTCGTCGCCGCTTAAAACGGTAATATCGCAGAGATCAAGGATCTGGGAGACGCGTTCCGCGCTTCCGGCGGCTTCCTTGACGGCGACAATATTGCTGTTTTTGCTCA
>JBAYCO010000051.1:0-13147 GCA_041668685.1 Victivallaceae bacterium
GCTTATTTGGGCTTTTCTCTTTTATACCAGATAAAACAGAGACTTTTGAACCGTACGGCGAAAGGGAAGATCGCAAAAAGGAACAGGGCGGCATAAAGACGGAAGGTTGAAAATCTTTTCGTTTTCCGTCCTGATGTGACAAGTTTAATGTCGTCGATGATCTTAAAGACCTTGTTATTTTTTTTACCCCACCTGATGCATTTTTTTGAAAGCCATATTTCTTCGCCGGCGTAGACTTTTTCGCTGAAACCGCCGACCGCGTCGAAGCATTCCTTTAAAACATAAAAATATGAACCGGTGGCGAGAGACATCTTTACGGAAACGTAATTCCAAAGGTTCACAAAGCCGTTGATGAATATATTCTGGGGCGCGTCAAAAACCAGCGTAACGCCGCCGCCGCAATAGTTGCGGTTGACAAGATTGTCGAATGTTCTTTTAAATAATTCTTCCGTAATGAGCGTATCGGCGTCGAGAAAAATCAGGTATTTGCCTTGAGCTTCCTCAGCTCCCCGGTTGCGGGCTCTGGAAATCTGGTTGCAGGGTTCGAAAACAACCGTTATTCCGTGTGAACGCGCGATTTCCGCCGTTTTATCGGTTGAGTTGTTATCCACAACTATGATCTCGCCCTGCAGCTTTACGGTGTTCATGACCTTAAATACAGATTCAAGGGTGGACGGCAGAAAATCTTCTTCGTTATATGCCGGGATAATTATGGAATAATCGATCATACCGCAGTTTCCTATGGTATTATGGATCTATTTCCGGCCTGGACGGCCGGGACATAAGGTTTTTGAGCGCTTCGCCGGGAGTTTTGTCCTCATAGAGAACGGCATAGATTTCATTAATGATCGGACATTCTATTTCCGCCCGGCGGGCGAGTTCGTAAGCGCTCTTGGCGGTTTTTACGCCTTCGGCGACGACCAGGCCCATGGCGTCCAGTATTTCTTTAAGTTTTTTACCCCGGCCGAGTTCTTCTCCCACATGGCGGTTGCGGCTGTGGCCGCTGCAGCAGGTGACTATCAGGTCGCCGATTCCGCTCAATCCCGAAAAGGTCAGGTGATTACCGCCCAAAGCTTCACCCAGGCGGCTCATTTCCGCGATGCCGCGGGTTATCAATGCTGCCTTAGGGTTGTCGCCGAGCTGCATGCCGTCAACTATGCCTGCGGCGATCGCCATGACGTTTTTCAGCGCTCCGCCGAGTTCCGTACCGATTACGTCGTTACCGGTGTATACCCGGAAAGTTTCGTTCATGAACGTTGCCTGGACTTCGGAAGCGGCGTTTTCATCTTCGGAAGCGGCGACGACGGTGGTGGGGACTCCTTTGATGACTTCTTCAGCGTGGCTTGGGCCGGATAAAACCGCGTACGTGCATTTTCCCAATACGTCCGTGCAGATTTCGCTGACGCGCAGGAGAGTACTGTTTTCTATGCCTTTGGCGACATTGACCAGCAGATGGCGGTCGGCATTGAAAAAATTATTGAATTGTTCCAGCACCTGGCGCGTATATTGGGTCGGGGAAGCCAGCAGGATCAGTTCACTGCCCGCGACGGCTTCGGACATATCCTTTTCCAGGCGCAGATTCTCATGGAATTTGTATCCCGGCAGAAACCGCGTGTTTTCGCGGCAGGCCTCCATTTGGTCGAGGTATTCCGGAAATGGGCCCCACATGGTTACTTTGTGGCCGTTTTTGCAAAGCAGCATAGACAACGCAGTTCCCCAGGAACCGTCGCTTAGTGTCGTTATCTTCATTAATTTTCTTCAACCTTTTTTCTTTTCGAATTTATTTTCAGTGCCGTTGAGCAGGCGTTTGATATTGGCTGTATGTTTCAGTATGGTTATGACCGCCAGGAAATACAAAAAAGCCAGGACGTAAGGAGAGTGGTAATAATCAGGTTGTCCGAGCCAGGATATCAGGGTGGCGCATACCGGCAGAACCGCCGCCGCCGACAAACTGGCAAGAGAAACATAGCGGCTCAACAAATATACCACGATCCACACGATTCCGGCGATTATAAATGAAAAAGGAGCAAGCGCCAGCAACGTTCCGGCGGCGGTGGCGACTCCTTTGCCGCCGTGGAACCAGAGATATACGGGAAACATGTGTCCCAGGACGGCGCACAAAGCGGCAGCCATCTGGGTAAGGTGGTAACTGTCGGCAATATATTTGTTTTGCAGGAGGAGCGTAACTACGAAGACGGGGATGAAGCCTTTTAGAAAATCAAGGATGAAACACAACCTGCCGTTCCATTTGCCGATTACCCTGGTGACGTTGGTGGCTCCGATATTCCGGCTGCCGAGTTTTCGTATATCCACACCGTGCCGTTTGCCGATGAGGTATCCCCAGGGAATTGCCCCGACCAGATAGGAAATAAGACATACCAGGATAAGAATTACTATTGTTGTTGTTGACATTCTTCGACTCCCACTGTAATTTTATTTTTAAGGTTTCTAATAGTTTATACTAAGTGGCGCTTTTTGCAAACAAAAACGGGAAAGTTAATGAAATATGAACAAGGCTGATTTGATCTTTGCCGCCGGCGAAAATTCCGCGGATATACTTTATGCAAGCGGTTTTCAGGCCCCTGATCCGTTCGTTTATTTTTCCTTTCGTCAGGAACGCGCCGTAATCGTTTCCGCACTTGAACAGGATCGCGCCGAAAAGGAATGCAAGCAGAATATCACTATTTTCGGGCGCAATGAATTTTCAAAGGGTGACAAAGCCAGTGATCTGGACGTTATTTGTTCGATGGCGCAGAGCCGGGAAATTACTGAATTCAGGGTGCCGTATGATTTTCCGCTGGGCCTTGCCGATGATTTGAGAAAGCGGGGCCTGACCGTAAAGGCCGAAAACGGGGTTTTCTATCCGGAACGCCAGTATAAGTCCCAAAGAGAAGCGCTTTTTATTGAAGCGGCGCAGCGGGTCGCGGAAAGCGGAATGCGGCGCGGTATTGACATTATCGGAGAGGCGTCTGTTAACAGTGACTGCATTCTGGAGTGGAACGGTGATATTCTGACGTCGGAGATTCTTCAGGCTGAGATCAATATTGCTATGCTGCGTCTGGGCGGCTTTGCCGACGCGACGATTGCCGCCTGCGGCGGACAGGCCGCTGAACCTCATAATGCCGGTTCCGGTCCGGTTTATGCGGGTAAACCGCTGATCATGGATATTTTTCCGCGGATGAAAAAAAGCGGTTATTGGGGAGATATAACCCGGACGGTGGTCAAAGGACAGGCGCCGGAAATCGTCAGAAAAGCTTATGAAGCGGTTTTCGAAGCGCGTGACTATGCGAAAACCCTGATCCGGCCCGGAGCTGTTCCTTCTGAAATTCATCAGGCGGCCAAGGAACTTATGGAGAGGCGCGGTTTTCGCACCGGGCGTCAGGACGGGCGCAATTTCGGTTTTTTTCACGGGCTTGGACACAGCGTCGGACTGGAAATCCATGAAAAACCATCTTTGAGCCCGGTGAACAGCGAACCATTACGGGGAGGGGAGGTGGTTACGGTGGAGCCGGGGCTGTATTATCCTGAATGGGGCGGAGTACGGCTTGAGGATATTGTCGTGGTAACTTCTGACGGCTGCCGCTGTCTGACTAAAATGGAAGATGTCCTTGAAATTCGATAAAATGAACAATATAGAGCTTGCCAAAATAAAGTTTGAAGATATTCCGGAACTGCGTGTTGCCGCGGAAAAAATTTGGCTGGAGTGTTATGCCGCCATCCTGGACCGGAAGCAGATCGATTACATGTTGAACTGGATGTATTCGCCGGAAAAAATGAAACATGAAATCGAGCATGAAAAGATCGATTATTTTTTCGTTTGCCGTGACGGTGTCAAGATTGGTTTTTTGTCGCTTGGCCCATATCCTGAAGTTGCGGGACGGGCAAAACTCCACAAACTTTATCTTTATCCCGAATTTCAGGGAAAAGGCTTGGGCTCCGCCTCCTTGAAGAAAGTATTTGAACTGGCTTCTGGACAGGGTTATTCATCAATATGCCTGAACGTCAACAAAAATAACCACGCCGCGATAAAAGCGTATGAACGCAACGGCTTTGTAAAACTCGAAGCGGTGGTGAATGATATCGGCGGCGGTTATGTGATGGACGACTACGTTATGCTTGCGGTAATTTAGTCGCCGCCGCAGTCCAAAGAGCCTGACGGTTCAAAGAAATACGTTGCGTCTATAACCGAAATAGTAATTAGCTGCCGGTTTTACCGCAGAATCTGTTGATAACGGCTTCTTTGGGCATGGGGATGAAAACCGTTTTATTGCGGGAACTTTCTCCGGCGGTTACATGTAAACTGCTTGGCGCTAATTTGAAAAATCCGGACAGGAATTTAAGCAATGCTTTGTTGGCTTTTCCGTCAACCGGCGGAGCTGTCAGGGCTATTTTAACGGCCTCGCCATATATGCCCGTGAGCGCGTTCCTCGAAGAACGCGGCTGAACCCGGCATTTCAGGAGACAGCCGCCGTCTTTTTCAAATACTGCCTTATTGAGTTCATTCGAAGTCATTGACTGCCGGAAATTATTTGTCGTCTTTTTTCTTTTTCGGTTTCTCGGTCTTAATGGTTATATTAACCTTGGACTCAAGCATATCGGAGGTCTGAGTTATATCCTTCGTATGGGAAGCGTTGGCATCTTGGTCTTCGCCGTTTTCAGCGTTTTCGTCACTTGGCTCCGCGTTTTCTTCTTTTTCCGCTTTTTTGATTGCAAGCGGTTCAGGCTCTTCCAGCGGCGGGAAGCCGAGCAGTTCGCGGACTTCGGCTACAGACACGGTTTCTTTTTCCAGCAGTTTTTGAGCAAGGAACTCAAGCTGATCTTTATGTTTTTCTAAAATATCATGAGCTCTGGCGTTGGCCGCGTCGATAATCTTCTTGACTTCAGTGTCAATGATATTAGCTATATCCGGCCCGTACATATCCTGTTGAGGCCGGTCGACACGGACATGTACCGGAGCGCTTGTTTCTCCGTATTGAACAGGGCCGATCACATTGTTCATCCCGAAACGGCAAACCATCATTCTGGCCATGTGGGAAGCGCGTTCTATGTCATTCGAAGCGCCGGTGGTGACGTCCTGGAATATTAGTTCCTCGGCGGCCCGGCCGCCCATCATGACCGCCAGTTCGTCATTCAACTCTTTCCGGCTCTGGGTATATACGTCTTCTTCCGGCAGGGTCAGGGTCGCTCCGAGATAAGCCTGTCCGCGCGGAATAATCGTTATTTTATGGACCGGCGTCGCAAATTCCGAATACATTATTACTAAAGCATGACCGGCTTCATGGTAAGCGGTAAGCTTGCGTTCACGTTCGGTAATGCGGCGGCTGCGGCGTTCGCGTCCCCAGCGGACTTTATCGCGGGCTTCCTCCATATCCTGTTGCGTTACGGTTTCTTCGCTGTTGCGCGCCGCTAAAAGCGCGGCTTCGTTGCACAGGTTTGCCAGGTCGGCGCCGCTGAATCCTGGGGTGGTTCTGGCGATAGTGTCAATATTCACGTCATCCGCGAGGCGGATATTCCGGCAGTGGACGTCCAGTATCTGTCGCCGTCCGAGAATATCCGGCAGGTCAAGGACTATCTGGCGGTCGAAACGCCCCGGTCTCAGCAATGCCGGATCGAGTACGTCCGGACGGTTGGTCGCCGCAATTACTATGACCCCGGCGCTGGATTCGAGACCGTCCATTTCGACCAGCATCGCGTTCAGGGTTTGTTCGCGTTCATCATGTCCGCCGCCCATGCCCGAAAAACGGGAACGTCCGACGGCGTCTATTTCATCGATAAAGATCAGGCAGGGCAGGTTTTTGCGCGCCTGGTCGAACATGTCGCGGACGCGGCTGGCTCCGACCCCGACGAACATTTCAACGAAATCCGAACCGCTGATCGAGAAAAACGGAACTTTCGCTTCGCAGGCAACGGCTTTGGCAAGGAGGGTTTTACCGGTTCCCGGAGGGCCGGTGAGCAGGAAACCTTTGGGAACCCGGCCGCCCAGCATTTGGAATTTCAGGGGATCGGCAAGGAAATCAATTATTTCTTTGGTTTCCTCTTTGGCTTCATCCGCTCCGGCAATGTCGTCGAAAGTAACGTTCAAGTCGGACGGCAGGATCATCCGGGCGCGGCTTTTGCCGAACTGCATGGCTCCGCGTCCGGCTCCTTTTATTTGCCGGGAAAACAGAAAATAAATAACGCCGACGATAATCAAGACAGGCAGGATACTGACCAGCAGTGTCCACCAGTTGTCTTTGGGCTTGACGTCGATGTCGGTTGAATTCAGCATTTTGTCCAGACGTTCGGAAAAAATGACCCGTGTGGCGTATTTGCCTTTGCGCCGGATTTTCGGGTGTTTATTTTTTATTTCCTGAAAAAGCTTATTTGCGTCAGGCTTTGCGGCCTCTATGGTCTTGGCGGTCTTGGCGGAAGTCGCGGGGAAATCATAATCTCCCTCAATTGCCATCAGACGGTCTGTTTCGGAAGTGATCTGCGCGCTTTTGACGTATCCCTGGGAAAGCATTTTTTCAAAAGTTGTCTGGTCGCAGTTCAATTTACTGGGATTCTGCAGGGTTTTGAGAACAAGGAAAAGGCCGATAAGGGCAAAAACCACCAGCCATACGAATACGGCTTTAGACGGGGGACGGCGTTGCAGCGATGAAGTATTGCCGTCTCCTTTATCCGCCGGTTTTTCCTGCGGTTTTTCCTGGACGGGGTTGTTTTGCGCTTCCGGCTGCTTATTTTCCTGGGAATTGTTATCCTGACTCATTAGTAAATCGCTCTCCTGGTTGTAGATAGAAAAGGTACCCCTTTTACTTTAGAGTACCTTGAAAAGTTTTTGCTCTTACTTAGTATTAAATTAAGTGTGAAAATACACTGTTTATTTCGGAGCCGGCGCCGTTTTTACCGCGGCTGCGGCCGGTTTGTCCTGGACGTCACTGTCTTCCGAGGTTCCTTTTTTCATTGCCCAGAACGTATATGCGATCAGGACGATGATCGCGATGATCAGCAGAAGCACCAAGCCCAGCATGACTTTGTGGCTCATGCCGCCTTTCCCCCCTTTTTCGTAAGGAGAAAAATTCCCCAGGTTCTTTACCGTGGAGAGTCCGACTTCCGTACTGTCCAGGTCTATGCCGGTGTGTGTCCTGGTTATGGATGTGGCCGAGCCGTCGTTGCTGTCAAAGAATATTTCAACCGCTCCGAACTGCAATATGTCGGAATTTTTCAATTCCTGCCCGCCTTCCGGTACGGGAACATTGTTGATCCTGGTTCCGTTCGTGCTGTCGCAGTCGTGTAAAATAAACCTGTCGCCGTCCCTGACGAATTTACAATGATTAGTACTTATAGTCGCGTCTTTTATGCAAATATCTGACTTATCCGTACGTCCTACCGTAACGGTGTCTTTGTCCAGCTCAAAACTCTTCCCGCGAAGCTTTTCGGAAAGAACTATAAGTTTCGGTTTTGTTGCCATATCCGGTTATCCCCAGCTAACTTATTAATTCATATTAGCACTAATTTCGGCAGAAATATATATCTGCCGTCAGTAATATACAAGGGGAAAACAAATTTTCAAAGCGTGATTTTAAGTAATAAAACGGTATTTATTCAGCTTTTGATGGATTTTTGCCGTTGTCGGGGTAAAAAATGCTCATAATCTTTGTGTTCTCCGGGTTGTAAAAAACAAAAAAAACATTATATTAAAAACTTTTACAGCATTTCTAACCAGAAATAAGCAGGATGTTGTATACCGCCCTGAAGAATAAGGCAAAGGTGTGCGGTTGACAAAATAAAAAACAATAAAACATTTTAATGCAATTAAGGACAGTGGACATGGGTAATAAAAAACTCAGTGATAATCTCAAAATGACTTGTAAAGAAGAAAAAGCCTGTTCGAAGGATTTTCTTTTTACCGCGGAAAAAAATCTCGTCGAGAGCGAGCTCAAAGACGTAATCAGGGAATTTTCCCGGATGGTGGTTATTCCCGGCTTCCGTAAGGGCAAGGCTCCCGCGGCGATGCTTGTCAAACGTTACAATAAGGAAGTTATGGGCGAAATGCAGCGCAGAATGTTCGCCGCCGCCTTTGAAAAGGTTTCTTCGGACAAATCCGTGGATATCGTATCTTACGGCGCGCCGCAGGAAACCGCTCCGCTGAAACTTGACGCCGAATACAGTTTTTCAATAGCCTTTGACCTTGCTCCGGAAATAGAAATACCTGAGTACAAAGGCGTTGAGGTGGAAGTTGAGCCGGTTAAGGTTTCGAAAGAAGATATCGATAAACAAATAGATTATTACCGGAACATGTATGCCGCCTACGAGGATATCGACACCCCCGCCCAGGCGGAAGATATGCTGAAAGTATCTTACACTTCTGATTTTGAGCTCCCGGAAGACGCTTCTCCGTCCCTGAAACGCCAGGTTTCCGCTGAAAGCAACTGGCTGTGGCTCAATAACCCGGAATTGATCCCCGGAGCGGTAAAAGCGCTTACCGGCGCTGAAAAGGGCAAAGAGTATAAGCTGGAAGCGGATTATCCCGCGGACTGGCGTGACGCCGAACTTGCCGGGAAAAAAGTGAAATACGAAATCAAAGTCCTCAACGTCCAGCGCCGGAAAGCGCTTAGCGACGAGGAAGTAGTCGAAAAAATGAAATTCGAGTCGGTTGAAAAAATGCGCGAAATGTTTGAGACCGTCGCGAAAAATGAGGCGGAAAGGAATCGCGAGTCCGAGGTCAGCCGGAAGGTTTATGAAGTCCTTGATAAGAAGATCAATAAATTCGATCTGCCGCCGAATATTCTGGCCGGGGAAACGCAGAATGAACTGCACCGTATGGCTCAGGGCGTAAAGAGTGAGGAAGAAGTGGAAAAATTCAAACAGGACTTGGAAAACAAAAAGAAAGAAGCGGAAAAGACCGCTAAGGAAAAGCTGCGTAAAACTTTCATTATGCGCAAGATTGCCCAGCTTGAAGATATTTCCGTTGAACAGCATGAGATTGACGGTCAGATCAAGGACATGAGCACGCATTACGGCTATAAGGAAAAAGAAATCCGTTCAATGCTGGAAAAAGGCGGCGGCATAGAAGAAATGCATATGGATATGCTTGCCGTGAAAGTATCCGGTTTCCTGGGCAAAGAAGCGAAAATCAAGGAAAAAGCCGCGTAAGTATCTTCACAACCGGGACGGTTGTGCTGCATTAAGTTTATAAAACAATATAAATAGAGGGAACGATAATTATGAAGAACTCGGTATTAGTCCCTATGGTCGTCGAACAGACCGGGCATGGCGAGCGCGGTTATGATATTTACTCGCGCCTGTTGAAGGACCGGATCATTCTGCTTGGAACTCCGGTTGATGACGATGTGGCCAACCTGATAATCGCACAGCTCCTGTTTCTCCAGTCGGATGACCCGAAAAAGGATATCGATCTGTATATAAACAGTCCGGGCGGTTCAGTTACTGCCGGACTGGCGATTTATGATACCATGCAGGCGCTTTCATGTGACGTCAAGACTTACTGTATCGGCCAGGCGGCCAGTATGGGCGCCGTACTGCTTGCGGCGGGCGCCCCTAAAAAGCGCTTTGCCTTGCCGAACGCCCGCATCATGATCCATCAGCCGTGGGGCGGAACCCAGGGAACCGCTGCGGATATCAGTATCCAGGCGCAGGAAATCCTGCGGTTAAGGGAAAATCTGAATAATATACTCGCGGCGCATACCGGGCAGAGCGTTAAAAAGATCAGCCAGGATACGGAGCGGGACTTTTTTATGTCAGCTCTCGAAGCGCAGAAATACGGCTTGGTTGACGGCGTTGTAAAAAAGGCTTCCGGCGGCAATAAATAAACATCATTACGAATTACGAATTTAAAAAGGCCGGGAGCGCCGGTCGCTAGACCGGCAACTGGTAACAGATAACTGAATAAGGCAGGAATTTTAATTTATGACGAAAGGACGTGTGCCCATTGATGCCGCCTGTTCGTTTTGCGGACGCAGAGCATCGGATCCAAGCGTTGGACAATTAGTAACCAGTCCGACCGGGGCGGCGATTTGCCGTGCCTGTGTTAAACTTTGCGCGGACCTGTACCGCAAGGATTCCGGCGACCGCGCCGCGGATCCACGCGGCTCAAGCCTGCGGGCTACTATTGAGTCGCTGGTGGTGCCGAACCCGAAGCAGATAAAAACCCAACTGGATAAATATGTTATCGGTCAGGAACGCTCCAAACGGGTGCTTGCCGTTGCCGTGCATAATCATTATAAACGTTTGCAGACGCAATTCCGGAATGCCGAGCATTACGGGTTCGACAAGAAGTTTGACGAGATTGAAATCGAAAAAAGCAATGTTTTGATGATAGGCCCGACAGGTACCGGTAAAACCCTGCTTGCCAAGACCCTTGCCCGGCTGCTCCATGTACCTTTCTGTATTTGCGACGCGACTACTATTACCGAGGCCGGATATGTCGGCGAAGACGTTGAAAATATCATTCTGCGTCTCGTTCAGGCCGCGGATTATGATATTGAAAGGGCGCAGATCGGGATTATCTATATTGACGAAATCGATAAAGTCGCCCGCAAAACCGAAAACGTCTCGATAACCCGTGACGTTTCCGGGGAAGGCGTTCAGCAGGCGCTGTTGAAAATACTTGAAGGGACGGTGGCGAATATTCCTCCCAAAGGCGGACGCAAACATCCCCAGCAGGAATACTTGAAAGTCGATACCCATAATATTTTGTTTATTTGCGGCGGGGCTTTTATCGGCCTTGACAATATTGTTAAACGCCGGGTCGGGAAACAGGTACTCGGTTTTTCCAATAACACCACTGAAAAAGATTTGACCCTCAGACAGAAAAAGGTGGATTTGGCTAAGGCCGTGGAAATGGTTCAGTATGAACCGGAGGACCTGGTGAAATTCGGGCTGATCCCTGAGTTTATAGGACGTCTGCCGGTGCTTTCCCATCTTTACCCGCTCAGCGAAGAAGATCTGGTGAAAATTCTTTCGGAACCGAAAAACGCCCTGATAAAACAATATCAGAAACTCCTGGCTATGGAAGGCGTCGAATTATGTTTTACGAAGGACGCTCTTGAGGCACTTGCCCATGAAGCCGTGTCCAAAGGCACCGGCGCCCGCGGCCTGCGTTCCCTGCTTGAGGAACTGATGCTTGAAATAATGTATGCCGTGCCTTCGGTCAAAGATGCTGATAAGTGCATTGTTACCTCTCAGGTCGTGCATGGAGAAGCCGAGCCTGAATTACACAGGAAAAGGAAAACGGTAAAGCGCCGGAATAAGAAAGACTGATTTTCCAATAGATATGTGAAAAAAGACCGGCGTTTTATTTTAAAATGGCGGTCGTTTTTATTTTATAGGAGGTATTATTATGAAGATAAATAAAAAAGCATTACCACCGGACACTGAGGAATTCCTCGAACATCCTCTTGAGGACGGTTCCCTGGATCCTGCCAGTTACCTGACGGCCAGTGACCTTAAAAGCGACAGCGACGAAGACGAAAGCAATATTCCGACTATGTCTCTGGTCATTGACCGGAATACGATTGAAAGCGAACTTGACGAGCATATTGAGGAACTAACCTTAAAGCCGGATAAGAAATACAAGTTTATCCGGAGTATCGGTTTCGGCGGGATGAAAGCGGTCATACAAGTCAGCGATAAGGACACCACCCGTAAAGTGGCGATGGCGATAATTCCGGATATTGAAGACCGTTCCCCAAAAGATATTAACCGTTTTATTCGGGAAGCGAGGATTACCGCCCGGCTGGAGCATCCGAATATCGTTCCTATTCACGATATCGGAATTGACGCTAACGGTTCTCCTTATTTCACGATGAAATATCTGCGCGGACAGTCGCTGGCGCTTGTCCTGAAAAAATTAAGCAGCGGTGATCCTGACGCCATGGAAAAATTTACCTTGCCGCGGCTTCTCCGCACTTATGTGAAAGTCGCCAACGCAATCGCCTTCGCGCATTCGAAACAGATAATTCACCTTGATTTGAAGCCGGAAAATATTCACCTTGGCGATTTCGGTGAAGTTCTGGTGCTGGACTGGGGATTGGCGAAATTCATCGGTAACAGGGATGATTATAATGACGAGTTTGAAAAAGACACCAAAGTGAATTATGACCGCGAAACCGGGGCTTTTATGACTCTCGACGGCGTTGCGAAAGGAACCCCCGGTTATATGGCCCCGGAACAGGCCGCCGGCAAAAACCAGGAAAAAGATGAACGCACGGACATTTACGCTCTCGGTTGTATTCTGTACGCCATCCTGACTTTTGAAAACCCTTTGAGCAACCGTAAAGACGTAAAAAGAATGCTCCACGATACGGTTGTCGGCAACATAGAAAGCCCAAGCCAGCTTAAAAACTTGCAGCGTCCTATCCCGCCCCGGCTCGAAACGATTTGCCTGAAAGCGATGAACCTCCTGCCTGACGACCGCTATCAAAGCGTAGGGGAATTGCGCAACGATATTTTTGCTTTTATGTCCGGCTACGCGACAATTGCCGAAAACGCCGGCCAGATAAAGAAAACATTTTTGTTTTTCACTCGAAACTGGCTCCAGTTATTGTCTGCGGCAACCCTTTTTATTTTGCTGGCGCTGATCGGGCTGTTGATTTTTGCCTACAGGACCGGGAGACTGATAATAGATATCTGATTGGGACACGCGAATTGACACCCGCCGACAGAAATCGCCTGAAAACGTTCTTTTCATGTTATAAGTTCTTGAAAAATTCAGTTTCGGCGGTAAATTTTAACTTTGGCTTTTCTCTTCATAACAAAACAAGGCAAAGGAAATAAAATGTCCAAAACATATAAAATCGCAGTTTTGCCGGGCGACGGTACCGGGCCGGAAGTAGTCGCGGAAGGTTTGAAGGTTCTCAATGCGGCGGCAAAAAAATTCGGCTTTGCGGTCGAAACGAAAAAATTTGACTGGGGCGGCGACCGCTACCTGGCTACCGGCAACGTTATTCCCGACGATGCCGCTGAAACCCTGAAACAGTTCGACGCGGTTTATCTCGGCGCCATCGGCCATCCCAAGGTTAAACCCGGCATACTTGAAAAAGGCATTCTGCTGAAACTGCGTTTTGAACTCGACCAGTATATCAATCTGCGTCCGGTAAAACTTTATCCGGGGGTTGAAACCCCGCTTGCCGGCAAGGGGCCGGAA
>JBAYCO010000052.1:0-13113 GCA_041668685.1 Victivallaceae bacterium
ATAATAATCATGCTCAAGACGCAGTTCATGTCTTCTGGTAATACGTTTATCTTTCTCTTCTTTTGTTGCAGCCGTGCCGGGGCATATTCTCTCTATTTGTTTTCGCAGACCGTCAACTTTTTTCTGCCAGTCGAAAGATTCAATATGTTGGAGAATTATTTCGTGTTCTGCCAATTCCGCCGGAATTATATTACGTTTTATCCGGCGATTATATTCTCGGTTTGCCAGAGTCAGGTTTTCCTGCGAATTATCACAAGTGCGACTACGGGGGAAGGTATGTTCAATATCGTATCCGGGATTGGCTCCAAGGAAATCCTCTATTCCAATATTGTCTCCGGTATATGGACACAAGTGGTTTTGTTCCTCCCATAAATGATATTTGAGAATTTCGGTATCAGAAATTTCCCGACTGATATTTTTCGCCCTATAAAACTCCTCAATTTTTTTGCGATAACCGTCCCGTAATTTTTCTTTGTTGCGCTGATAGTTTGTTATCGCTTTACGCCAATTGGCGTCGTTCAGTTCCCGGGCCATTTCGATGTTAATCCGTGTATCCTGGTCAACAATATTCTGTTTCAGCAACTCATTTACTAAAGCGCGCAGCCTGAACATGGTGCGCATAAAAACCGGATTTTTAACAGCTGAAAGGCGAGGACTGCCAAGCTGAAAATATCCGGTTTCATTAAGGTTGGCTTTCGGATAGACTTCAATAGCGGAGGGATGATATATCTTTTCGATATCATTTTTGCCGACTCCGAATTTTCTGCTCAAAAAATCCCCTATATCTTCTTTTATTGTTTTTCTTGGAATAAATTCTCCGCGAGTCTGATTCTTTTCCTGCTGTTTTTCGAAAATATTGATAATTTCCTCAATTGCACCGTTTTTTCTTTCCTGCGATAATTTTTCCCATTTTCTACTACTCAAAATTTGTTTTAAGGATTTTTCCGCCAGGCTTTTATATTTTCCTATCGAATCAGCATTATAGTTCCATGGTTTTGAATCTTCTCTGCTGGTTTTGATTAAGACGTTTACAGCTTCCCTTAATTGATTATCAAAAGAGTTGGATTTGATAATTTCAGACAATTCAGCATACAGCGTTTCCCAGTCGAAAGGCCCGTAGTCTTTTAAAACTTCAGGAATATTAGCCAAAAAGGCGGCAATAGAATATTTGATACCTTGTTCAAGTAACGGCATAAACTTTCTGACGGCTTTAAGGCTTAACTGCCCGTAGTCTTGTTTAAGGCTGATCTTATTAAATTTGTTTGCTCTTTCTTTATCTAAATTTAGTTTAAGCATTCCAAATTCATAACGTTTTGAACTGTCCTCAAAGGTAGACAATACATGCCAGATATCGATCAGGCATTCTTCTCCGGTTTTATTGTTACCATGCAGATAATTGATTTTTATCTGTTCGAGTAATTTGCAATAGTTCCCCTTGGTTTCCTCAAACAAGCTCATTAGCTGGCTTGTTGTCCGGCATGGAGCAAGCAGGGTGTCGAAGCGATAATTGAAAAGATAATCATATTTTTCATCTTTGTCCCGGTAATATGCCGCCTTAGCTTTCGCGGGACAGAGCCTTTTAACTATCTTTTCAAATTTAAAACTTTCCTTTACATAGAACAGTTTTTCTATTTCTTTGCGCTCATTTGTATCCAGTGAACGCATTATTTCATCGCCCGGAGTCTTGATTTTTATATTGTTGATAAACTGAAACATCCGGAAACGTTCAAAAATAGGGTGAGATACGGCAATACGTTGTTTTTTAGGTTCGAATGGACATTTAGCGATATTTCCTTTCTGGGATTTTAAAGGGCGCTGAAAAAACAATGCATTGTTTAACTCTTTTGCAAAATTTTCAGGCAACTTCTGTTTTTCACAGATCTTTTCAAATTCATCCAAATAGTCCTGTTCACGGCTTGTATAGGTATTACGTATACGTTCGAGACTGGCGTTTTTATCAAGTTTGCCGTGCTTGCCGTAATATTCTTTGTAAAAGAACTGTCCCAGCGTAAGCCCTTGTTTAGCTTCCTGAAGGGCTTCAATTGCTTTTGATACTTCACCGTTTGCTTCATCAGGGATTTGCAGGGCGTTACTCTTGTATCCACGTCTTTGGGCTAAATGATAGAATGCTCTTCCAAGCATATAACGGGATTTTTTATCATTAAGGTCAAGTTTTATTTCTGCAGCCAGATTACGATAATAATACGGATTTTTATTGGTGTCGTCATCAGTCAGCAACCAACCACGAAAGCTTTTATTTTCAGGATATTTTTTCTGGTAACGCCATTCGCTGAGTTCTTCAGAAGACAGAGAGGGACAGTAATCATGTCTAGATAATATTTTTAATACTGTCAGTTTACGGAGTTTTCGTCTATATTTTAAGCGGCGCGCACTACGATAACCTGTTCTTTCCGCGGCTAAAGAATATTCTCCTTTTTGCGAGTCCCCAACGCCTTTCGGGAAAACGTGCACCCCTTTATTCAATAATTGGCATTTGTCTGCATTTTTCTCAACAACCGCCCAGCCAATACTATTCGTTCCCAGATCAAGCCCCAAAGTTTTCATAATTTTTCTCCTCTAAAAGTTTTTTTGTTATATAACGGCGTGTAATTTGCCGGATATTTTCTTTTCCTCCTCAAATCTTCCCACGTCCCACGTCCCACGTCTTACGTCCCACGTCCCACGTTTAATCTTTTTTCCATTTTTTTCTGCTTTCTTCGTTGCGGAAACAGGCGGAACGCTGCCCGGAAGGTGAAACTTCTTCGAGTTTCGGGGTTTGCTGTCTGCATATGTCCGTTGCCAAAGGACAGCGCGGATGGAATGAACAGCCCGCGGGCGGATTGATCGGGGAGGGGACGTCGCCTTCCAGAATGATCCGTTTGCGTTTGCTTTCCGGGTCAATGGTCGGTATGGCGGAGAGCAATGCCTGGGTGTAAGGATGGACAGGGGCGGCGCAAAGTTCTTTGGCCGGGCCGGATTCGACTATTTTCCCCAGGTACATGACGATGATATTTTTGCTGATGTGTTCAACTACCGCCAGGTCGTGGGCGATGAATAAAAAAGCTGTTCCGGTCTGCTTCTGGATTTTGATCAGGAGATTTATTATCTGGGCCTGGACGCTTACGTCGAGCGCGGAAACCGGTTCGTCGGCGATAATGATGTCCGGTTCCGCCGCCAGGGCCCGCGCAATGCCGATCCGCTGCCGCTGGCCGCCGCTGAACTGATGCGGATAACGGTGCATGACGTCCGCTTCCAAGCCGACCAGTTCGAGGAGTTCGGCGACCCGGTCAACCCGCTGCTGCCGGTCGAAAGCGGTATGAAGCTGCAATACTTCGTCGATGGCGGAGAATATAGTCAGGCGCGGGTTCAGGGAACCGTAAGGGTCCTGAAATATCATCTGGAATTTTTTACGGGCCTTGCGCAGTTCCCCGCCTTTGAGTTCGGCGAGGTTGACGCCGCCGATCGTAAACCCGCCGCCGCAGGGCTCCTCAAGCTTGACCAGTGCGCGCCCCAAAGTGCTTTTGCCGCAGCCGCTTTCCCCGACCAGTCCCATGGTGGTTCCGGCCTCGATCTCAAAACTGACGCCGTCAACCGCCCGAACAAATTGTTTGGCTTTGAACCAGCCGTTTTTTACCGGGTACCAGACTTTCAGATCGTTGACTTCCACTAATGCCATTCTTGACGCCTTGATTTTGCTTCATTAAAAGAGTGGGCGGTACTAAACTAATGTAGCTTAAGCGTCTCGCTTGAGAATATACGCAACCGGGACGGTTGCGCTACATTATTAGTAGCGACCCTTATATATTTAAGCCCGGAATGCGTTTATTGCAAATGCGAATGCGCTTTTTTTACCAGTGCGTCAAAGAGACGCTGATGCGTTCTGCTGAACGGCGCCTGGAGTTCGGGATGCCATTGCACTCCGACAGTCCAGTCTCTTTGCGGGTCCTCGACCGCTTCGATACAGTCGTCGTTGACGGCGAAGGCGCTTATTTTGAGCCGTCCGGGGTGTCTGGCCGCATGGTGATGAAATGACATTACTTCTATTGCGTCCCGGTTCAGGATTTTATACAGTTTAGTGTCCGGCAGTATTTTCGTATGGTGTTTGCCCAGTCTGAAAAGATTCGAACTGTGGCGGCGCAGCTTGTCGCGGTGTTCGTCATAACATTCCAGTTTGCCGCCGTTGAACACGGTCAGGAGCTGCGCTCCGCGACAGACGCAGAGCATCGGCAGATTGTAGTTTTCGTTGAGTTTCAATATTCGCAATTCCAACTTGTCCCGCTCGAAATTAAGCAGGTCGGAAGTCATTTTCAGGCCGTCGTGGAGCTGGGGTGCGAGATCCTGCCCGCCGGTAAGGATTATCCCTGAAGCCCGGTTCAATATATTTTCCAGATTGTCCATATCGGCAGGACATACGGTAAGTGTTGCGCCGCCCGCCCGCCAGACCGCGAAATCATAAGGAATACGGAGATATTGCAGGAAATAGGGCCAGCGGCTGGATACCGCCACGGCGATCAGGGGTCCGCGTTTGCGGTTTCCGAACCTGAACAGCCATATCAGCGGCAGCGCAACAATCATTAGCGGCAGCCCGCAGAGCGCCAGCAGTAAAATCAATATATTGTGCATAGACGTTATTTGTTGTCGAAATCAAGTTTTTGGATTTTTGATTCCGAGACCAGTATTTTAGGCGAAATTTTGCCGTTTTTCAGGAATACCGCCAACGGATAGAGAAGGCCCAGCACCGGGAGCGGATCTTTCCAGTTGAACATTTCGTTTATTGAGCCGTGGGCCTGTTCGATAACGCTTTTGGCCGCTTTGAAGCGGTCTGCCGGGTTTACCGCCTTTGCCAATTGTTTTATGAATTTTTCGAGGGAATGGAAATGATGTTTTTTAAAATTAAGTTTCAGGGTATGGAAAGCCGCCTCTATTTCCTTGATCGGATGTTTGGCTTCCATGAATTCTTCCGCCAGCAGCAGAAAAATGAGGCACGGGTTAAAGGTCTTGATATCTTTCGGGCGGGGCTTTATTACCGGAATGTCCCCGTCAAGCGCCAGTTGGAACAGCATGTTCGGGTAGTCCCAGCCGGCGGCGATGGATTGTCCGAGTCCGCCCCAGAAACGCGGATTTATTTCGATCAGGTAAGGGGCGTTTTTGCCGTCCCAGCGGAAATCAACTTCGGCGACGCCGTGCCAGTTCATCAGTTCGAGTACTTTTTCGCCGATTTTTTCCATTTCTTCGGCGCTGACGTTTTCGCGCAGTACGCCCATGCCGCTTTTGGGCGGGAAATCGAGGATATTATGATAGGTCATCGAGGCTTTCTTAACCCCGTGGCTGAATATGAATGTGGAACAGAAGTCTTCACCCGCGACGGCTTCCTGGATAATGGGATATTCATCGGGAGCGGAGTTGTGTTCTTTGATCGAGCTTATGAAAAAATCCCGCGCTTCTTCCGGGGTTGAGACTTTTTTCAAGCCGATGGAGGCATTTGACTCTTGCAATTTTATGAAGACCGGGAATTTGAATTTATCGATATCGGCATTGAATTCTTCAAGGCTTTTCGGCTGACTGGTTTTCGGTATGTTGATGTTATGCTGTCGGCAGAACCCGGCGAGCAGGGCTTTGTTGCCGGCGAGCTTTATCTGGTCGAAAGTCGGCAGCGCCAGCTTGGCGACGCCGTCGAAAAGCTCCTGGTGGGCGGCAAGCACGAAACAGTCGGTATGCATGGGCATAATCACCAGATCCACGTCGGGGCCGCCGTATTTTTTGGCAACCTCGATGAGTTTTTCAAGGTATTCCCGCTGGTAAAGCTCCGGGTTTTTGTATAGAAAACAATGTTTACTGTATTTTGAGAAACAGCCGGTGGCGAGGATATTGTGATCACCGGCGATTATTTCGATGCCCGCGGCGCCGAGGCACCTGGCGGCGGCCAGCGCGCTCCAACTGCTGGCATAAGTGAGGATGCATATTCTTTTACGTTCCGGCATGATAAAGCCCTCCGCCCGGTTATATTTTGAGTTTCGCCTTGATTTTTTCGGCTGTTTCGGCGGCTTCTCCGTCGGCATATTTCAACTGCCGCCAGTTCCAGTGGAAACCATCCTCTACGCCGCGCGGGACGACATGCAGATGCGCATGCATCACCACTTGTCCGGCGCAGGCGCCGTCAGCCAGATGCAGGTTGAACCCGTCGTAGTCCATGGCGCGGCGCAATGCGACGCCTATTTTGCCGCCGATATGGAACATGCGCCCGGCGGTAGCTTCCGGGATGGTGGATGAAGCCGGGTGGTGTTCTTTGGGGATTACCAGGACATGTCCTTTATTGATCGGGGAGATGTCCATAAAGGCCAGAACCAGTTCGTCTTCATAAATTTTAGTCGAAGGTATTTCGCCCTCAATAATTTTACAGAAAATACAGTCACTCATAATTCAGCTCCTCCTATTCGCTTTGTTTTATTAATTCCTCGCATAATTTTCTTACTCCGGCGACATCGAGTTTGCCGCTGCCGAGAATGGGTACGTGGTCGACTTTGATAAAGTTTTCCGCCTTGGGTATCCAGAGGTTGGCGAGATTTCGCTTGCGGAGTTCCTGGATGATTTTTTCCGGCTCGAAATCGGGCTGCGAATAAAAGACGATGAGTTTTTCGCCTCTTTTGCCGTCTTCGGTTCCGCAGACCCCGATGCAGCATTCCGTGGCGTGGATTATTTCGTTGATCTCTTTTTCGAGGAGTTCGTGCGGGACCATTTCCCCGGCTATCTTGCTGAACCGCGACATTCGTCCGGTAATCGTTATGCGGCCGGACGGGTCCATTTGCGCGATGTCGCCGGTAATGTACCAGCCGTCGTGCATGACTTCAGCGGTTTTTTCTGGTTCCTTGAGGTAGCCCTGCATGATGTTCGGGCCTTTTACCAGCAGCAGGCCGTCGGTATCAGGCGGCATGGTCGCGAAAGTTTCGGGATTGACTATTTTAGTGGCTATGCCCGGCATCGAGGTTCCGATGCTGCCCGGTTTGCCGATACTTGTGCCGAGGTTCTGCATTGATTCAGCCACGTTGACGGAGGCTACCGGGGAAAGTTCGGTGCATCCGTAACCTTCGGCGACGGTCAGGCCGGTCAGTTCCCTGAATTTATCGGAAATATCCCGGCGCAGCCGTTCCGCCCCGGTGATGACCAGACGCAGCGAAGTGAAGTCTTCCCGCGTACAGCGGCGTATGTAAGCTTGGAGGAATCCAGGAGCCGCCAGCATCACGGTCGCTTTCAGCCGCCTCAAGGCATAGCTGACCATTTTGGCGTCGAGCGGATTGGGTACCAGCGCTATTTTTGAATTTTTGGTTATCGGCAGGCAGAAATTTATCAGGAAACCGAAGGAATGAAAGAGCGGCAGATTGCCGAGAACGCTGTCGGCGGCGGTCCAGTTCACTATCCTGATCAGGGAATATATGTTACTGTTGATATTGTGGTGGGAAAGCATTACGCCTTTGGGAATTCCGGTCGAGCCGCTGGAGTAAATGATCACGAGCGTGCGTTTGACGTTGTCGTAGCTCAACGGTGAAATTATGTTCATCAGTTCGCGCCAAGGGAAGAACGCGACCATTAAAACGGCGCCGATTTTCCTGGCGCGGGATATTTTCCCGGCGAGTTTTTCCAGCATGAACATTTCCGGCCAGGGCTCGAACTCAATTTTTTTGAGGAAGCGTTCACTGGTGAGGACGCAGGTCAGGTCGGCTTTTTCCATAGAGGTTTTTACGGCGGGCCGGGAAGCGGTGAAGTTCAGGATTGCCGGGGTTTTGTCGGCCATGAGAATTGCCAGCAGGACAACTATCGTCGTTGCGGTATTGGGCAGCATTACCCCGACATACTCGCTGTCTTCGGGTACCATTTTCCTGATTTCGCGGCTCAGGATAACCGCTTTGACCATAACTGAAAAGTTGCTGTATTCCTTCCAGTCGCTGCCGTCATATTCGTTGAAAACTTTGCGGAACGGGTGTTTTCGCGCCATGTAGGCGAACTGGGTATGGATCGGGCGTTCACGGTCGTGGGGAATGGCTTCGATTTCGGCGGCCATTTCGGAAAGGATGAGCCGGATTTCGTATCCGGATGAATCCGGGCTTATCGGTTTGCCGATTATTATACTGGCTGGATGCGGAATTTCGCTCGGCCAGCGGAGTTTGAAACTCCCGTAGAAATTGGAGAAAATACTTCCCCACAACATTCCGATACGTACCGGAATTACCGGCACTTCCTTGTCTTTGGGGAGCATGAGGCTGAGGCCCTTTTTAAAGCTTGACATTATGCCGTTGCGGGTGATGTAGCCTTCCGGAAAAACGCAGATAAGTTCGCCGTTATCGAACATTTCCCGGGTGTTTTTGAGCATTTCCCTGAGCCTTTTGGGTTTGCCTTCGGGAACCTCAATGACCTTGAGCCATTTGACGAAAGGATAAATCCAGCGCCGGCGGTAAAAGCTTTCGTGCATCATGAAACGGATCGGACGCACCGTGCAGGAGGTCAAAAGCAGATGGTCGGCGAAGGACGCGTGGTTGGCCACCAGCAGGGCGGGGCCGTGAAGAGGAATATTGTATTTTTCGGTTATCTTGAGGCGGTATATTGAATGAGTGAGCAGCATAACCGCAAAACGGACCGCGAACTGCGGCTCCCGCCACAGGGCCACCAGCATCAGTATAAATGAAAGTAGCGCGAAATACACCAGGGGAGTCGTCGTCAACAGATAATAATCGCTCAAAACGTAGCACGTTATTCCGCACAGTACCGCGGCCAGACAAAAGAGCCCGTAGCGGGCCATGCAGAACAGGGGACGGTATTCGCGTGAAACGAAACTCAACTGCCAGGCTTGCAGGTGGGGCAGGGCGGCGCCTCCGGAGAATCCGGATAAAAATATAAAGATCAGCAGCTTTGGGAAAATTTCGCATTCAAAATATATGTGCGGAGTGCCGGGAAATAAACCGGCAAGGAGCAGGAACAAAATGAACCCGCTGAAACTGACCGGGGTCATGCCGAGCTCAAAACCGTTGCGCCCGATGAAACCGCTGAGAAACGCCCCGAAAGCCATTCCCCCCAGCGGAGCCAGCAGCATGATGGCGTATGACGGCCAGAGATTTATTTCCGGGCTGAAGTTATTGTTGGCGAAGCATATGAGTATGCCTTCGACAAAAATCAGGGCTGACAGGATATAGCATTCGCTGAAAGTGATTATCCGCAGCGAGCGTTTGCCTCCCAGCAGCCTGGAGGCGTCAAGCAGGTTGTCGAGGAAATTGCCGAACAGGCTGAATTTGAATTTTTCCCGCGGTTTGTCCGCGATCCCGGCCGGGGCTTTCATCGTCAGGACCAGGCTGAAAATACTCAACATGATAAATAATGCGGCAGGCAGGTTGCTTGAACCGCTATGGTGACGGAGGGAGTTGTAATAAATAAAAACTCCGCCCGTGCAGCCGGTGAATACCCCGGTAAAGACCAGCAGGGTTTTCGAACCGCATATTTCTCCGAGCCGTGCGGGGTTGAACAGGTCGGAACACACACCTTGAACCGCCGGGTACAGGAACGCGCTTTCGACGCCGAACAGAAATATTATGAATAAAGCCGCTTCGCTTCTGATCGACTCCGGAAAGAAACGGAGAACTATGCAGCCGGCGGCCATGATCGCGATTTCACCGAGACGGGCGAAAACAATGAGATTGCGCCGCGCAAAACAACTGAGCATGTAGCGTACCGGGCCGGACAATATGAAAAACGGAGAAAGATAAACGATGCAGCTCCAGAAAACGAAGGTTGTGCGTTTGTCCAGGTTTTGCGAAAAACTTAAATTAACCAGCATGAAAAACGCGCAGATATTAAAAGAGCTCAGAAAAAAAGCCGTAAACAACGACATCCAGCCGGAATGCAGAAGTTCATTACTGCGTTTCATTAATAATTTTCCTTTTCGAGGAGATGAGTAAGTTTATTTTTTGGGGATATGCAGAATTTGTCCGACACGAATAATATGGCCTTTTATATTATTGGCTTCCTTGATTTCAGTAACGGATACTTTGTAGGCCCTGGCGATGGCGCTCAGGGTTTCTCCGGCGGCTACTTTATGCTTGTAATACGCTCCGGCGGCCGGGGCCGAAGCCGGGGAAGATTTCGGAACGCTTTGCGCCGCGATGGAATTGACGGTTTTTGCGGTCTGGTCGGCGACGGTTTCGACCATTTTGTCGAGCGCCTGCTGACGTTGGACTTTTTCCTGGCTGATTTCGCGGCTTAAGGAATTCAGCGCTTTGGCCTGTTGCTGGTTCTGCTCATTTACGTAATTGATCTGGTTTTGAAGCGAAGCGAGTTTTTGTGCGATGCCGGCATTGCTGTTCTGGATATTATGGATTTTTCTTTTCAGCAATGTGACTTCGTTTTTCAGCTCGATGATATCCGGGTTTGAAACATATTGGCTTTGGGAGCCGCCGGAATTAAAAGTTTCGCAGCCTGTCATCAGGATCAGTATGCCCGCGAGAACGAGGATAAAAGAATATTTTTTCATGAAACACCTGCCGGTTGATTTAAAAATAACAGACAAAATATAACCGCTTCAGAGACAATTTCAATTAAATTGAAAATTGAAAATTGAAAATGAATGTGGGACGTAGGCCGTGGGAAGTGGGAAGTGGGAAGTGGGAAGAACTGATAACTGATCAATATACAGTATATTGGGACGCCTTGGTCCGTAATTTGCCTTTTACCCCGACATCTTCGAGGTCGCGCAGACGGTGAATTTTGCGCAGTTTCAGGATTTTATTAACGGTGAGCGGGCCAATCCCCGGCACCCGCAGTAATTGTTCTTTGGCCGCGGTATTTATGTTGACGGGGAAATATCCGGGATGATTTACGGCCCATGCTTCCTTGGGGTCCATGTCCAGAGAAAGGTTGCCGTCTTCCCGGAAGATCAGTTCTTTGGATTTGAACCCGTAACAGCGCATGAGAAAGTCAGTCTGGTACAGGCGGTGTTCGCGGGTGAAACGGTCGTCGGGCGACAACTGGAAATTCTGCTCTCCCGGTATATCGGTTTTGCCCAGCCCCGGCTGGTAGGCCGAGAAATAGACTCTCTGGAATTTGAGACGGTTATAGATGCCGTCCATGTATTTAACGATCTCGGAATCCGATTCGTCGGAAGCGCCGACTATAAATTGAGTGGTGCATTTTATTTTTGCGAACTTTTGTCCTTTGGCGGTTTGTTCGGCCATGAATTTCAGCGGCAAAACGATATCCCGGTCGAAATTCTTGGAATTTGAGAGTTTCCGGAAATGTTTGTTTCCGGGAGTTTCGATATTCAGCGAGACGGCTGAAGCCAGACGCATGGATTCTTCTATCGCCGCTTGCGAAGCTCCGGGGATGATTTTCAGGTGAATATAGCCCCGATATTTATATTTTTGGCGCAGGATTTCCGCGGTGGCGTTGAGCTTTTCCATAGTGCGGTCGGGATTGCCGATTACCCCGGAACTCAGGAACATGCCGATCAGGTATCTTTTGCGCAGATACTCCATGAAAACTTTGGCGGTTTCATCGGGCGTGAGCGAACAGCGCCGGACATTGCTTTCACTGCGCAGCGGGCAGTATTTGCAGTCGTTGGCGCAAGTGTTCGTCAACAGGGTTTTCAGCATGATGCCGTACCCCCCGCGACTGAGCGGCGCCGGATAGAGCCATTTGCCGTCACTGCCCCGCTTCCTGTGCTCATGTTTTGTCGTGGCGCAGGCGCAGGCCAGGTCGTACTGGGAATCTTCCGAAAGCAGATCGAGTTTTGCTAAAGTATCCATAATAAATAAGATACGTTTACGACGGAAATATTCAAACCCGGATTTGACGGACTAAGCTGATTTTCTGATAACCAGTTCCATTTTTACTTTGATGCGTATTTTTTCGGGATTTTTCGACAATATTTTGGTTAACAGGGCTTCCGCGAGCAGGTTGCCGAGTCGGCGGTTGGGCTGGGCGATTGTCGTCAGGGGCGGAAAACAGAAAATTGCCAGTTCACGGTTGTCGAAACCAATGACTGCAATATCTTCGGGGACGCGGCGTCCCATTGTCTGGAAACCGTTTATGATGCCGGCCGCCAGATAATCGGAATATGTGATCACGCCGTCAACTTCCGGGTACTCATGGAGAATTTTTTCAGCAGTTTTTCGGCCTGTTTCAGAAAGCGTATCGATTCCGCCGGGACCGGGCGCGGGTATTACTACCCGTAACGGGATCCCGATTTCGGCAACCGCTTTGCTGTAGCCCTGGAAACGCTGCCGGCAACTGTCCTGACCGGCAAAAACTATGTTGCGGCGTCCTTGGGAAGCCAGATATTTCACCCCGTCGTAAACGCCTTGTTTCCGGTCAACGTAAACGCTGTCGTATTTGCTGCTCCCTGAGTAAGATACCAGAATTGCCGGTATTCCGGACTGTTCCGCGAGGTCATAAAATTTCATTGCGCCGGGGGCTTCGCCCAGAAAAATTATTCCTGCCGGTTTCTGCCGCAGGATATTGCTGAAAAGTTTTTCGCTCTCCCTGGAGTATTCCGGGGACGAATACATGTAATGCATATTCGGTTCATAGCTTTTGGTCGCAAGGTATTCCTTTATCCCGAACACCTTGTCCATAGCCATCGAATCGCAGTTGGAAGACGGTTCCCCGATCATATTGATTACGGCTATTTCATAGCTCCGGCTGGAACGGAGACTTTGAGCCGCCCGGTTCGGCTGGTAATTCAATTCCTTTACGGCGGCGTCAACCAGTTCCCGTGCTCGTTCCGAGACGTAGCCGCTGCGTCTTATCGCGCGGCTGACAGTATTCATGGACAAACCTGTCCTGACGGATATATCCTTTAAACTGGCCATAATATTAATGAAAATGATAGTTTTGTCTCAACGTTAACATAATAATACTGTTTCGGATAAAAATCAAACCGCACTTGCAAAAAACGCGGAAAACGTTTAAGCTGTAGTCTGATGGTATGGGAATTTGTTATTTTGACAGGATTAACAGGATAATACAGGATGAGAAAAGTAGTAGCGCCGCGTCTCGATGAGACCGGCGAGATGCAACGTTGACAGGCCGTATAATGTTGCTTTTTGCCGCTTTCATCGAAAGCCGGCCTGCTTG
>JBAYCO010000053.1:0-13102 GCA_041668685.1 Victivallaceae bacterium
ATGACAAAACGCCTGATTTATTCCCGGGTACTGGATAAATACCGGAATTCCAACGGCGAATTTATGGTGGCGGTTGACGGCGTTCATCTCCAAACAAAGAAAGGACGGCATCCGAATGCCGTTTATAAAGAAATCGGCGGCGAAACTTGCAGCTATTATTACGCGCTTGAGGCAAAGCTTGTTACCCATGACAATCTGGGTTTTTCACTGGCAACGATCTTTATTGAAAACGAGGATGAATATGTCAAACAGGATTGTGAGCTCAAAGCCTTCTACCGCCTCGCAGAAATTTTGAAAAAACGTTTTCCAAGATTGCGGATATGTTTCCTGCTTGACGGTCTTTATCCGAATAAACACGTGCTGGAAATCTGTGAAAAGAATCAATGGGGGTACTTCATTACTTTAAAGGATAAATGTCTTCCGACTGTTCACGAGATGGCAAACTGGCGGTTCGAAGATTATCCCGGACATTCTGTTGATTATTCACCCGAGGAGGGAATTTATCAACATCTTTCATGGGCGCTGAACATGAAGCACGAAGAACAGCGTTGTCATTTGCTCAAATGTGAAGAAATACGGGTCTCGCCGGAAGGAATCGAGAAAACGACCTTTGTCTGGCTCACTGATTCACGTCCAAACAAGAAAAACGCCGCGAAGCTGGCAAAGGAGGCACGCTGCCGATGGAAAATTGAAGAGATGTTTAATATTCAGAAAAACGGTGGGTATGAGCTCAAGCATAACTACGGAACGATTGGATTTGCGATGAAAAACTATTATTATCTGCTGCAGATTGCTCACTTATTGCACCAGTTAATGGTAAGAAGCGATCTGTTTCCAAAACTGCAGAAAAAATTTATTCTGCATAAATTCGCTAAACTGCCCCATTTGGCAAAGGCATATCTGGCGGTAGTCGCTGAAAATACACTCAAGCATTTCCGCACGATAAAGAATTTTGTGCGGCGGCTGGCTGAGTCATTCAGAAATCAGATGTTTTCTGAACTGGCAACGAACCCGGAGATTCTCGGAAAAATCCAAATCAGGCTGGACTCATCCTGACAGACCTGTTCCGAAGTTAGCCAGCCCATACCCCCGTTACAATCGCAGCAAAATTGAAAGCGCGTAGCGCCAGTGGGTATTTGGCGCGTAATTTTTATGAGAGCACAGAAAAATTTTGAGGTAGGAAAATTTTATTTCTGATTTTTTATCGCTGGAAAATATACAGCGCTGCTTGACAATATCATCATAGCATATTATAATAAATGATATAGAGCACTAACTCATACGGAAAATAGTATCATGATCTTTCAGAACAGTTTATTATCTAAGTATCATCAGCTAAGGGAATATTATCAGGAAAAAATATTAAATGGAGATTTGGCAATTGGTGATACTCTTCCTTCCGAACGGGAGCTTGCACGGAAAACTAATATTAGCATCGGTACCATAAGAAAAGCTTATGAGGAATTGCAGAAAGACGGCTATGTGGAAAGGATTCAGGGAAAAGGTACTGTGGTGGTCAATTCACACGCTGCTAGGCCGATATTGACGATAGGTACATATGAGCCCTTTCCGATCCATCAGGGGCTTTGCAAAATCGCAGAGCTATGGAACAATATGGGAAAACCTTTTGAAGTGAAGTTTGTCTTCCTTGAAAAACAAAATCCTTCCTTTGAAGAGGCTTTCAGAATTTTTGATATTGTGTTGCCGATAGAAGGGTTTCTTCCTTTATTAAGACAAAAACAATATGCGGAACCGCTTAAGGGGAAAATTGATATAAAGGAGTTTAATCAAATCGCGTTGGCAAATTACCTTACCGATCCGGAACTTCGCTCAATTCCATTGACGTACTCCCCCTTTCTGATGTGGATCAATCATGACATACTAAATCAAGTTGGATTTCCCGCTCCCAAGAATTGGAACTGGGAAAATTTTAAGGCTTTCTTTGACAAGTGCGTTGCTTCAACCGGAAATATAAAGGATAAGGTTTATGCGTTTTCCACCTCAATATGGCCATACTGGTGGTTGCCGTTCATGTGGCAGAATAGTTGTCCGGTTTTCAGTTCAGCGGAGACCGTTAATAAAGCGGCTTTCGAGGAAGCTTTGAATTTCTGTTATGAGATTTTTACTTCTCCGGCTTTTTTCGTGCAGAATAATTACACTATGACGATCAGTCCTGAAAAGCTTTTCCGTAGCGGAAAAACCGGTCTGGCTTTTTTCGGATATTATCATTTAAACACCGGGATACTGAACGACAAGATAAAATGGAGTTTGTCTTCACTGCCTTCACATAAACGAAAAGCCACTTCCATGTATACCGTGTCACTGGCGGTATCAAAATATTCGAAAAAGAAAAGAGAATGCATGGAATTTCTGCATGAAATATTATCAACCGAGTGGCAGTTGTTAATGTTGAAAGAAGCGAATTTTCTTCCAGTCAGAGCATTAGACACTCGGCTTATTAAAGAATGTTTAGGAAAAGAAAAACACAAGGTATATAATAAATTCAAGGAACAAATCCCATACTCTTATTCTGTAGTTCATCGGAAAAGTGAAAAATTAGAGCATTTTTGGCAACAATTTGGCTTGGTTCTTTCAGGATTGGCTCCGAAAAAATCCATGTGGGAATTATACAACGAA
Organism: Victivallaceae bacterium; assembly: GCA_041668685.1. Taxonomy (GTDB): domain Bacteria; phylum Verrucomicrobiota; class Lentisphaeria; order Victivallales; family Victivallaceae; genus JAHOYW01. The sequence continues at coordinate 2,638 of JBAYCO010000053.1, forward strand.
AATAAGGAATTCCAACAAGACAATTGGGTTGGTTTGGAAAGGGTAGAAGAAACAACACAAGCCTTTAACTGATAAAAGTTGAGATAAGACGGAAAGATTATGATATCGAAAAAAACTGATAAGAACAGACGGTAGAAAAAAATGTTGAATTTTAAAACCCAGGAGGTACAAAATGTTGAACAAAAAGATTAGGAGCTTCACACTTATCGAACTCCTTGTTGTGATCGCCATCATCGCGATTCTCGCCTCAATGCTGTTGCCGGCATTGAACAAAGCCAGGGAAAAAGCAAAAGAAATACGGTGTGCGAATAATCTAAAACAAATCGGAGTCACAAGTAATATGTATTCAACTGATTTTGATGACTGGATTGTTCCGGTCTACCATGGGTCAACATTCTGGATGCATTTTTTATCGAGATATACTAATACCAAATACTATACAGATAATGCTGAAGGAGCAACAGGACATTATAATGGTATATTTACCTGTCCCTCTGAAGACTATAAAATTGTAAAAGATCCATGGAATAATGAATGGTGGCGAGGATCCCAGTACGGAATTAATTATTTTATAACCTATGAAAATCCTCCTGCTGAAAAGCATGATAAACTGTCAACTGTAAAAGGAAGTCCCAGTAAGATATACTTTATCGCGGACGGCCATGGAGGATCCCATTTGTCAACTGGAGCAGAAGGAGCGCACGGAGTTTTTTTCCGTCATAATAATGGAGGTAATATGCTTTTTCTGGAGGGACATGTTTTACGTTTAATTCTTTCTACAATAGAACATACTACTATTTCAGAAAGTTGGCAAAGATACAAACCGGGCTTTTAAAACAGTAAACAGGATTTAGGACGCGATGCCTTTCTCATTAAAGTATCGTTGCTGCTCTTGAAAAATCCATTCAAATAATAAAACCGGCTGAATTAAAAGTAATTAAATTAAATCATAACAATCTTTAACAAAAAAGGGAAACAAGGTTATGGAAAAAGTAAACACCCAAATTGACCAGTCTGAAAAAAACGGATTTTTTTCAGGGGAAGCAAATTCTAAACCATTATAAACAACCTAATAAAGGACAATACCATGAAAAAAGCAAATAATAAAACCAATAGTCAGGGTTACAAAAATAATTTCTATAATTCACGCCTTTCTGTTTTTCAGATCATAATTATCTTATTTTTATCTCTGTCAAATTTATGTATGGGCGAAACCGATAATACCGTAGCTGACAATCTGGTCCGGGATTGCGGTTTTGAAAACGGATATTTTAAACATTGGGGGATATCCCGGATTGAAGGGAAGTACAAAGTTAAGTATGACACAAAGATAAAATATGAAGGTAAAAGATCGGTAAAAATAATCAATGAAGGTACGATTGGTAAGGGGGATGTGTGCACTTTGCCGATAAAAATTGAACCGAACAAACTTTATAATATCAAGCTGCATGTAAAAGCGGAAAATGCCACCTCGGGTAGACTTGTATGTATATTTTATCGACCGGGCAAAAATGTCCAACCAATGCTTTTCCCTTTTAAAAAAGGAACTTATGATTGGAGTGAATATGATTTTTCTTTCATTTCGCCTAAAGATGCAACAGCAATGAGAATTTATCTTCGTAATGACGGAAAAGGCACACTTTGGTTTGATCAGGTAAATTTAAATAAATCAGAAATTCAAAAACAAGATGTTATTACTTATAACGGGCAGACTTTTCTTCCCCGACCGAGATATGGGAAAGCCAGGGAGAATGCTTTATCTCCCCGTCTTTGCCAATCAAATAAAGAGCAGGGATATATTGTTTATATGAGGGAAAACCCCCGTTATCTCTATCCTGAGAGCATTCCTCAGCCCGAAGAAATAAATAACGGGATAAGGACTTTCGCATGTCCGGAGCAATATGCCGCAGCCTGGTTTATGATGTATTCCCTGGAAAATTTAAAAAGAATAAACGTTAAGATAATAGAAAATCTTACCAATGCGAAAGGTGATACTATAAACAAAGAAAAACTGCAAATAAAAACCATAAAATTCTGGCCGCAGCGAACCACCTTCAGTGGTACCGACTACTATATTATTCCGGAACGTTTGGAGAAAAATGAGAACCTTGATCTTTCTGCTAATAAGAATCTGGGGTTCTGGTTGCAGATAAAAATCCCCGGGAACACCCAACCGGGAGATTACAAGACTAAAATATCCGTATCCACTACGGGAAAACAAGTTAAAGAAATATCTTTCAATATCAAGGTTCTCCCTTTTAAGTTAGCCGCCCCTGATAATATGGATTGGATAATGTACTCTGATAGCAGAAAGCGATATAATGATACTCAATTATACCGGTATTTTAAAGATATAAAAGAATACGGCATCACTGGAGTCGGAATTGACTATGTCGATAAAAGACATCTGCAAGTAATTGAAAAAATCGGCTTCAAGGGACCCCTTCTGCTTTCTCTATGGTGGAGCCCCGAACTGATGGGGAAACTGCTTAATGAGGAAGGCTTTATTGATAAATTTAAACAAATGGTTGAAAATAAAGCCGCATTTCTGAAAGAATCGAATTTAACTAACTGTTACTGTCAGCTTTTTGATGAGCCGGGAACAAATCCGACAAAAATGAAAGCCTCAAAAATAAAGGCGGAAATACTTCAGGCAGCCGGGATTAAAACTTCATGTACGGTATATCAATATGAAAGTCTGAAAGCGCTGGGACCCGTTTTGGATGCGGATGTCACTGGATTCATAGGCGGTTCTGAAGAAGTAAACTTAAAATACCGTTTGCTGGCTGAAAAATATAATGTAAAATTGTTTTACCTCGGCGGAGGTATTTATACCGGACAGGAAGGAGGACTAATGCCGGACAGGTATTATGCCGGATTCCTCTCTTACAAGAGCAAGGCCTCGGCTCATGTAAGTTGGGCTTATCAACGGCCTGTAGGAAGCCCTGATACGGATTTCGACAATCATGCCTGGCATCGGGAAAGCAAAGATGCCTGCATTACCTATCCGGCTGCCAGAATATCCGATCGGGAGGTTACTGTTTCGACCTTGCAATGGGAAGGAATAAGGGAAGGAATAGATGATTATAAATATATTCATACTTTGAATGAATATATTAAAAAGGCCCAAGCCGGAGGATTTAAAAAAGAAGCTGCGGAAGCCCGGAAAAAATTAGATGAATTAATTGACAGCGTGCCCTGGGGCGGAAGTTTCCAATGCGGTAATTCATATGGTCAGAGAGGCAATTTCAGTAATGACATAGCTGCCAGGTATCGCTGGATGATTGCCCTGGAAATTATGAAATTGCAAAAAACACTTGGGGAAAAGTAAAAAGGAACCAACAATGAACAGATTTATATATTTATTATCAGGTGTTGTTCTGTCTTTTCAGCCGGTCATTGCCGATTCGGCGGAACCTGCCGATCCGGGAATAAAATTGGTATTCGAAAAGCTGCCGCATTTGAATAAAGCGCAACCGAAGAAAAAAAAGACTCTGGTTATCAGTAAAACGGCAATTCCCCCATTGATTGATGGAAAAATAAATGATTTATGCTGGAAAAACGCCATGACCGCTGATGGTTTTACCGTCCAGGGGAAAAAACTTGCCGAGGCGCAGACCAATGCCTGGCTTACTTATGATGATAAAAATCTGTATATTGCCTTTTGTTGTCAGGAGCCGTACCTGGATAAAATAAAAGCCGGGGAAATTTATCGCGATGGCGAAGTATGGGAAGACGATTGCGTCGAGATCATGATCGCTCCCAATCCCGGCCGGCGGCAGTATTATCATTTTATCATCAACAGCCGGGGAATAATATATGACGGTAATAATACCAGGAAAGCTGATGGTCATATTGACAAGAATATCAGTTGGAGTCCCCAGGTAACGGCTAAGACTTCGGCAACTGGGAGTTCCTGGAGTTTGGAAATGGCCGTTCCCCTGAAGGAAATTTCTCTTGATGATAACCTCGGCCTTGCCGGAATTAATCTTTACCGGGAGAGAAAAACCCGTCGGGAAAACAGTTGCTGGTCGCCGCTTGCCGGGGTATTTCATCAACCCGCCTGTTTCGGTCATCTTGCCTTTAAAAGGGATTTGTACACGATAACGGATTTTTCGTTTTCCCAATCGGAACGCCGGGTTGAAATAAAGCTTAAAAATGAAAACAACCAAACCGGAGAATTGACCGCCTCGGTAAAAATCACAGCTCCATCCGGGGCCGAAACAACGTCCTGTTCAAAGTTCGATATTTCCGCCGGAGAAGAAAAGACTATTGATTTACCGGTTAAAATGTCTGAGGAAACAGGTACGCATTCAATGACAATAACGTTATCGGAACCCCGATCCGGTAAAATTTATCATATAATCAAGAATCCCATTACCGTATCCAAACCCGAGTTTTCAGTAAAAGTCGTCGAAGAAAACAAAATTTTATTTGATCATGAAAAGTTGTTCAAGACAAATATAGCGATGATTAATCCGCCCGTTCCATTAGCTGAAATGGCAATATCGACCGCAATTCAAGATAGTAATGAAAAAGTGATCAGAAAAAAAGAAATTGTAAAAATGAAATCTTCCTCATTTGTTGTTTCATTCAATCCGTCCAAATTGATGCCGGGACATTATTATTTTCAAATATCTATTTCTAATAGGCAAGGGAAAATATTATTTCAAACTAAAGGGCCCTTTTGGATAATTGAGCGCTATTAAATCATGAAAGCTCATAATAACCTGCCCGAACCGCCTCATATGTCAACGTGGAAATTCGTTGATGATTTTAAGACTTTTGTTCCGTTCAGATGGCGGAAGAAACCGAAAAAACTTCTTCAGTCCTGCTTCGATTTTTCCGATGGGATAGGGCTGAAGGAAATACCGGAGGACAGAGGACAAATACTGGAGACCCTGTATATGGACTTTGCGCGGTTTCTTGCCGATTTAGGAATACCTCACAACCGTAAACATGAAATTACCGTGGAATTTGTTGCGTTGCTCTCAAGTGAAGAGTTCATGATCGAGGTCCGGGAAAACGGGATTCTTATCCGGGTCCCGGACCTGGAAGGGGTTCGCCGGGGAGTTTACTTTCTGATGGATGAAATTATCAAAAACGGAGGCCCTTTCCTGCCGCTGAGAACATACCAAAGGACGCCTTTTATCAAAACCCGGATATCACGTTGTTATTACGGCCCTAAAAAACGCCCTCCGGTATCGAGACAAAAATTATTATCGCAACCTAACTGGAAAGAAGTTCTTGCCAATGATCCTGAATACCGCAACGAATTACTGGATGATTTTGACTATTACCCCGAAGCCTATTTAAGTACTTTGGCGTATCAGGGAGTAAACGCATTATGGATAAATGCCGATTTTGACGAGATATGTAAAAGTGAAATTATTCCTGAATATGGAATTTTTTCAGATTTAAGTCTCAAAAAATTAAACCGGATTGTGCGAAAATGCAAAAGATATGGCATAAAGGTTTATATATTTTGCATAGAACCAAGTGGTTTTTCTTTAGAACCTAATGGTAAGGATTTTAGAATACCACTGGAAACATTGAAAGCATATCCTGTATTTAAGGGACATTCCGTCGAAACCGGCTACAATTTTCATGGTTACTGCTTTTGTACCAGCTCACCAGCAGGACGGGCATATGTAGAAGAAGCCTGTTATTATCTTTTTTCACAAGTTCCGGAATTAGGAGGATTAATCAATTTGTGCGTTGGGGAAAGGCCAACGCATTGCTATAGTGATTATATAATGGACGACATGCAAATCAATTGTCCGCGCTGCAAAGATCGTCAACCGGAAGAAGTTCTGACTGAAGTACTGGCGCTGATGCGGCGGGGGATCAAACGCGCCAACGGCAAGGCGGAATTGATCGCCTGGCCCTACAGTCAATACATCGAGTGGGGAGAAAAGAAAACACTCGACTTTGTACCGTCAACCCCGAAAGATGTGGTTTTAATGCATAACTTCGAATCGCGCGGCAGGACGATGCAACTGGGCCGGGAACATGTTCTTGATGATTACTGGCTGGCTTATGTGGGACCATCGCAGTTATTTGCGGATTGTGCCGCTGTCGCCGCTGAAAACGGAGTAAGAATGGGTGCTAAAATTCAGGCGGCATGTTCGTATGAACTGGCCACGGTTCCTTTTGTTCCGGTGCCGGGAATCCTTTATGATAAGTACCAGGCAATGAAAAATCTGCTGGTTGATACGGTTATGTTGGGCTGGCTGATCGGAACCTGTCCCTCGGTTATGACGAAGGCGGCCGGAATGTTGTCGTTAGAACCGTTTCTGGAGACGAAATCTGAATTTTTAACGGAACTTGCTTCGATAGACTGGGGGGAGGATGCGGCACTTGTCGCCGAGGCGTGGGAATGGTTTGAAAAAGCTTATAAAAATTATCCGTATTCCAGAATTTTCTCTTATTATGCCCCGTTGAACGCCGGAGTTGTCTGGCCGCTGTATTTATATCCGCGGGACCTCGGGCTTCAAGCTCCTTTTCGCGCGAAATGTCCTCCCTGCGGAGACCGGATCGGGGAATGTCTGCTGGATGATTTTACTCTGGATGAAGCAATTGAATTATGCGGCAATATGGTGCGTTTCTGGGAGAAAGGCTTGAATTTACTGGAAAAAATTTCTGTCAAGTATTCCCGGGACGAAGCCCGCCGGAAAGATATCGGGGTGGCGGTGGCGGTTGGAATTCAAATCAGTTCATGTTTAAATATTTTAAAGTTTTATCAATTGAGAGAAGAACTGGCCTGGACACCGGATTTCAACAATAAAAGAATGATTCTTAAGCAATTGAAAGTTATCGTTGAGCAGGAAATAAAGCATACAAAACGATTATGCAAACTGGCTAGAGACGATGACCGGCTCGGATATCAGGCCGATTCTGAATGCCATATTTATTTCCCGGCCAAGCTGGAATGGCGTCTTGCTCAATTGGAACGGCTACTTTCAAAAGAGTTTCCTGAAATTAACCGAAAACTGGCGGCGAATACCGAACCTTTTCCGGCATACACCGGCCTTGATCCGGGGGAACATTTTTATCACAGTACGCTGGTGGACCGGTTGTTAACGATAGACGATCCCAAGTGGCAAAGTATCGAAAAACAATCATGTGAACAAATATCGTTCAGAGGAACGGAAAAACCTGCCGCAATTGAGGGATTTACTACGACCTGGCAGGCACTTCACAATTACGACAAATTATATTTGCTTGTGACATGTGCGGAACCGGATATGCAATCGATAAAACAAAACTGGCGGCTTCCGGCTTATGACCAGGTCGATTGTGTGGAATTGATTTTGGAAAAACAGCGATTATGGCCTCCGTATCGGCTTGCGGTTAACAGTGGAGGAGAAACTTGGTATATAACACAACGCAACCGGGGAAAAGTCATAAACGATGGTTTATGGTCAGCAGAAGTATTAAGGAAGAAAGATTATTGGCAAGTGTTATTTTGCCTGCCTTGGGTATTTTTCGGGCAGAATAAAATACCGTCACGCCCAATTCGAATAAATCTGCGGCGGGTAATTCCGGATCGAAATAATATGGATGCTTATACTGATTTAACTTGGTGTGGATGGCATCCTTTGCCTCATCGCCTTATGTTACCTAATAATAATCCTACCGAACTGGGCTGGTTGTTTTTTTCATGATGGATGAAACTCCTTTAAACTCTAATAAGGTTACAAAATGGATAAATTTGATTTAACGTCTTTTTTAGCGCGTGGATTCGGCAAAGAACACGATGCTCTTATTGCAAATGTTCCCGTTGAAGGAATGGATAAATATCATACCTATTCCCAAATACGCCTTGCTCCAGAAACGGAGAAATATCTTTATGAAGAATATACGTCAACCCAGGTAAAATACTATAAGGGCAGCAGGCCATTGCTGGAAAAGATTATTGATAATCTGCATTTGGGAAATATAAAATCAGATAAAGAAAAGGTCATAATAATATTACAATGGGTTGCTTTCAACATAAGACACGCTTTTTATGTCAAACACGAACACGAAACGCCTGGGAATCGGGGATTTTCGGAAGAAGAACTGATAATGAGCGGTTGGGGCTGGTGCAATGAAAAGGCTCGTATATTTGTAAGTTTGGCGCAAATAGCCGGTTTCCCTGCCAGAATGTGCGGTATTTTTCATTCAGACAAAATACATGCTCATATGGCGGCAGAAGTTTATGTAGATAACAAATGGTCATTTTGTGATCCGACTTGTGCTACTGTTATATCTTATTATGTTCTTGATAGCTGGGCGAGCGCAAAGGACTTGCCTTGGAATGAAAATATGAGAAATAGAATAGATAATACCTATCGCAAAAACCGTTATAAGATGTCTAAAATTCATGGGAACGGAAAAAGTCATGTTGAAACTATCTTCTTTAAGGACAATCCTTACAAAATGTTTCACCAAGTTGGAATTACAAATTATCCCATTTTTACATTTCCGATTGCATCGGAAGGTATTTGAAGATAATAACATGTTCCAGGTAAATGACAAAACGTAAGCATTTAGCTTGCAAAAGTTGAGGTTAAAAATAGAATAGTTATGAATTGGAAAAACGAATTAAAACAAGCGACAGAAAAAAATCATTGATTTTTTCAGAATTAAATATTTGAAATTACCTCCTTAAAGGAAATAAATAATGGCAAGATTTATAAAAATACTTTTTAACTTATTGTTGTTTCTAACTTTTTCATTTTCGGGATTTGCTGGCTACATTGAGGAGCTTAATGGTAAAACTATAATTCATGTAAAAGTATACCGCCTACCCGACCCGACTCTGACGGATGCTTTCAATCGTGCGGAATGTGCGGCAGTAAAAGCGTTTGTCGAAAAATTTCCGAAAATATTCGCGAGGAAATACAGGACAAGATATAAGGCGGATCCAGCCAAATACGGAAACTATAACTGGAACAATGTGGAAATCCAATTAGAACAATTTTCCGGGATTCAAGTTGAAGGCGTGGAAACCGACCTTTTAGCCATAGCTGGGGGCATGACTCCAGATATTCTTTACATAAATTTCCGTAAATCGGATAACTATATCCGAAACGGTTTTCTTTATCCGTTAGATGAATATTTCGGAACAATGTCTCAGGAACAGATTGACTTTCGTATCCACAAAAAACTCTGGCCAGTTATTAAGCGTAAAGGACCAAGCGGTAAGGAACACATTTGGGCTATGCCATATGGCGGTGCTAACGGACATGTACTTCTTTACCGTAAAGATATTTTTGATGAAAACGGGCTGAAATATCCCGATGAAAACTGGACTTGGAATGACATGCTCACCGCTTGTAAAAAAATAACCGATCCGGCAAGAGGCATATACGGATTGCGTTTATGGCTGGGTAAACATGAATCATATTCTTGGATAACATATTTATGGTCAGCTGGCGGAGAGGTCATGAGCTATAACCCAGTTATGGACGAATGGCGTTGTGTTTTCGATAGCCGGGAGGCTGCAGAAGCCCTGGACTTTTATCTTCAGTTAAAAACTGAAAAATGGACCGATAAAAACGGACATATTCGCCGGGGGTATGTTGCTTTGGACTCTTCGGAGTCTGCCGTAAAATGGGATCGCGGAGAAATAGGAATGATGCGTAATAGTATTGATGAAAGAACTTTTTCCACCATCAACCCGGATGTAACCGGCATGTGTCCGATTCCTCTCGGCCCAACCGGCAAACGCGGCGGCATACTAAACAGCCGGATGATGGGCTTGTTTTCACAGATAAAGGAACCGGCCGTACGGGATGCGGCTTGGGAATATATGTTTTTCTACGATTCCGAGGAAGCAATGCGGATCAAGACGAAAATCATGGTTGAAGGTGGGCTGGGAAATTTCATCAATCCGAAATATCTGCGGATGTTCGGTTATGCCGACCTTGAACGGCTGGCGCCGAAAGGCTGGTCTGATATATTTGACATATCAATCAGAACCAGCCATCCGGAACCTTACGGCAAAAATAGCAATTACGCCTATGACATGATGACCTTGCCAATCCAGAAAGCGGAACAACTTGCTCTTAACGAAGAACTTCCCGAAGATAAAGCTGAACGCTTAAAAGTACTGCAAAATATTCTTAAAGAGGCTTGTGCTAAAGCAAACGAGGAAATGATCGGAATTGTTACTCCGCAAGAACGTCTGAAACGACGGATAACCGCCTGGATTGCGTTAGCGGCAATTGCAGTGGCGTTCGGTTTTGTTTTTCGGAAAATATTCAAATTGTTTTCTCCGCCGCTGGAAGCCGGAAAGCAGCGGGCGAAATGGGCTTTCGGAAAATACAAATGGGCTTATTTACTATTGCTCCCAGCAATTCTTCTGATTTTAGTCTGGAAATATATTCCGCTCATCCGGGGTTCGGGGATGGCGTTTTTCGATTACCGGCTACTGGGCGAATCAGCCTGGGTCGGCATTGATAATTTCGGTGATTTG
>JBAYCO010000054.1:0-13085 GCA_041668685.1 Victivallaceae bacterium
CTCGATGAGACCGGCGGCATAAAACGTTGACAGGCCGTATAATGTTGCTCTTTGCCGCTTTCATCGAAAGCCGGCCTACTCGGTTGCAGTATAGATGTTAAATTTTCAGATTAATACAGTATACATATATAAAATAGTTAAAATCATGATATTTTTACCCATTTTCACGGTTTTGGTTTGCAAAATCGTGAAAAATAGAAAGGCCTCTTCTCAAAAATCTGTAATCATGGCTAAAATGTTTTTCCGGGAGGGCGCTTTCCTTTTCGGCTTACAAAGTCGAAAAAGGCTCATGGCACATCAGCCTTTAACCGGAAAATTTTCCGTTAGCGGTTGATTTGAACCATTATTGCTGTACTTTCTAAAATTGCACTTTTAATCCCCAACAAGGAGATATGATGGCTAAAGCTATTACAACCGAACAGGAAAAAACAAGTTATGCACTCGGCATTAACGTCGCAATGTCCCTCAAACAAATCCCGGTCGAACTGGATGTCGAAGCCGTACAACAGGGACTTGGAGATATGCTTTCAGGAAACAAGCCGGTCCTGGAACAGGAAGAATACGCCGCGATAATGCAGGCTTTTCAGGCTAAAATGCAGGCTGAACAAAAGGCCGCCGTTTCGGAAAAAGCCAAAGAAAACGCCGCCGAGCAAAAGGAATTCCTGGGAAAAAATAAAGATGCCGAAGGCGTCGTAAGCACCGCCAGCGGTTTGCAGTACAAAGTTCTCAAAGAAGGCGAAGGCCCCTCCCCTACTCTCACAAATACGGTAAAAGTTCACTACGAAGGCAAACTGCTTGACGGTACGGTTTTCGACAGTTCCATCCAGCGCGGCGAACCGATTGAATTCGGCGTGGGACAGGTGATCAAAGGCTGGACCGAAGCCCTGCAATTGATGAATGTCGGCAGTAAATATAAATTGTTTATTCCCTCTGAACTTGCCTACGGCGAACGCGGCGCGGGCAGCCTGATCACGCCCGGCGCAATGCTGACTTTTGAAGTCGAACTGTTAGGTTTTAAATAAAGAAAGAATATTCGATTGAATTATAATAATTTCCGAATATATTACTGTTTTCCATAAAAAATTCGGACATTAACCCATAAAATAAAAAAGGAAAATAACGATGTCAATTATTTATGATATCCATGCCCGTGAAATCATCGACTCACGCGGCAACCCGACTATCGAAGTGGAAGTAGAACTCGACAGCGGCATTATCGGTTCGGCGGCGGTTCCGTCCGGCGCTTCAACCGGTGAAAACGAAGCTCTCGAACTCCGTGACGGCGACCCGAAACGCTACGGCGGCAAAGGCGTCCTCAAGGCCGTTGAAAACGTCAACGAAAAAATCTTCCCCGAACTCGAAGGCATGAATGTCCTCGACCAGGTCGGCATCGACCAGGCCATGATCGACCTCGACGGCACCCCGACCAAAAGCAATCTCGGCGCCAACGCCATTCTCGGCGTTTCCCTCGCTTGCGCGCATGCCGCCGCCAGCTACCTTGAACTGCCGCTTTTCCGTTACATCGGCGGCGTCAACGGTAAAACTCTTCCGGTTCCGATGATGAACATCATTAACGGCGGTTCGCACTCCGACGCCCCGATCGCTTTCCAGGAATTCATGATCCGTCCGGTCGGCGCCTGCTGTTTCAAAGAAGGCCTCCGCATGGGCGCGGAAGTATTCCACAGCCTGAAAAGCATTATCAAAGCTAAAGGTTTGAGCACCGCGGTCGGCGACGAAGGCGGTTTCGCTCCCAATTTCTCCGGCGGTACAGAAGAAGCTCTCGACAGCATTATCGCCGCTATCGAAAAAGCTGGCTACAAACCGGGTAAAGACGTAATGATCGCACTTGACTGCGCTTCCTCCGAATTTTATAAGGACGGCGTTTACAACTATGCAAAATTCGAAGGCGAAAACGGCGCGAAACGCGATGCCGCGGCCCAGGCCGACTACCTCGCTGAACTCATCGGCAAATACCCGATCGATTCAATCGAAGACGGCATGGCCGAAAACGATTGGGACGGCTGGAAGCTGCTCACCGACAAGATCGGCGGCAAATGCCAGCTGGTCGGCGACGACTTGTTCGTAACCAACGTTGAATACCTGAAAAAAGGTATCGACATGGGCGCCGCCAACTCCATCCTGATCAAAGTAAACCAGATCGGTACGCTGACCGAAACTCTCGACGCTATCGAAATGGCTCACAAAGCCGGTTATACCGCGGTGGTTTCACACCGTTCAGGCGAAACCGAAGATACGACGATCGCCGATATCGCAGTAGCGACCAACGCCGGACAGATCAAAACCGGTTCCATGTCCAGAACCGACCGTATCTGCAAATACAACCAGTTGCTCCGCATTGAAGAAATGCTCGGCGACTGTGCCAAATACGGTTGCTGAAACAGGATTTCCTGAAATATTCAAGCGGAGGTTTCGGCCTCCGCTTTTTTTTGGGCTGCCGTATTGAAAAATAATTGCAAATCATATTTGACCCGCTATTGTAACTCGAAAACAGGAGGCGTAAAATGAAATATACAATACTGGCGATAATACTTGCCGTAACCGCTGTTCAGGCTCAGGACAAATCAAAATCGACCGTTGCAGACATGCCGCCGTCAGTCGTAAAAACCGTACCGCAGGCAGGAGATGCGAATGTTGACCCCGGCCTTAAGGAAATTTCCGTAACTTTCAGCAAAGACATGCTGACCGATAAAATGTGGTCATGGTGCTGTCAGTCCCCGGAAACTTTTCCGGAAACGGACTCAAAGAATATCCGCTACCGGAAAGACAAGCGCACCTGTGTCCTCCCGGTAAAACTGCAACCCGGCAAAACTTATATCATCTGGATAAATTCACAAAATTCCAGGAATTTCCAGGATACGAAAAAAAATCCGGCGGTTCCCTACCTGCTGGTTTTTCAAACCGCATCCAACGCGGATTTTAAAGCGGCGGTCGAGGCCGCTGAAAACTGGCTGAAACTGGTGGACGACGGAAAATACGGCAAAAGCTGGGATACTGCTGCGGCTTTCTTCAAAGAAAGCATTCCCCGCAAACGATGTGAATATGTTTTCGGGAAAGCCAGGGAAAAGCTCGGCAAGAAGGTTTCCCGTGAATTTTCAAGCAAAACTCATCACCGCGCCCTGCCCAATGCTCCGGAAGGGAAATATATTGTAATGGAGTTTAAATCTTCATTCGATAACAAGCCGGCGGCCATTGAAACCGTTACCGCCATGCTGGATAAAGACGGAAAATGGCGGATAGCCGGGTATTATATCAATTAATATAGCCGACTATTTTTTCGGTTTTTTCTCTGAATAATGTTCGATTTCGTTTGTAATCCCGTAAATATGCGTTAAATTTTGTCCTGTTAATTATATTTTTGAAACCTTAATCCAATAATTGGATTTAGCTCTTGTCCAGAGCGAACCCGGAAGGTTTTGTATGACAGCGCGCCCGCGCGCCGTCCTGCTTTGCTGCCTCCCGTTTTCCTCTGGCGTTTCAGGGTTTTATCTGTAAAAACGTAATTTAAATAGAGGATAATATGATTATGCCGAAGGATATTCGTGTTTATTCAGGCAGCGCTCATCCGAAGCTTTCGAAAGCTATTGCTGACTACCTTGAAATGCCATTGGGCAAGGTGAATCTTACGCGTTTTCCAGATGGTGAAATCTTCGTTCAATTCGAAGAAAACATCCGCCGCGCTGATGTTTTTATCATTCAGCCGACCTGTTCGCCGACAAATGAAAATTTGATGGAACTGCTGATAATGATGGACGCCGCCAAACGCGCGTCCGCCGGCCGCATCACCGCCGTCCTGCCGTATTACGGTTACGCCCGCCAGGACCGCAAAGACCGGCCGCGAGTCCCGATCACCGCTAAACTGGTCGCAAACCTCCTGGTGGCGGCCGGCGCGAACCGGATCATTACCATGGATTTGCATTCCCAGCAAATCCAGGGATTTTTTGATATTCCCGTCGATCATCTCTACGCTCGTCCGGTTATCGTCCCGTACCTGAAAGAACTGGTCGGGAATGACGCGGTAGTAGTTTCTCCCGACTCCGGCAGCGTAAAAATGGCCAACGCCTACTGCGGAATGCTGGACGCCGGGCTGGCAGTTGTCGCAAAACGCCGCATCAACGCCGACACCGTAGCCTCCTCCCACCTGGTGGGTGAAGTCAAAGATAAGATTTGTATTATCACCGACGACCTCACGTCCACTGCCGGAACTATTTGCGCGGCTGCGAATATCCTGAAAAAAGCCGGGGCGGCCAAAATTTATGTCGTGGTTTCACATTGCCTGCTGAATGAAAAGGGCAAGAAACAATTATTATCCGACACCAGTATCGAACAGCTTATCACCACCAACGGCGTACCGAATGTCGACGCCCTCGACGGCAAGATCAAAGTATTGAGTATCGCGCCGCTTCTCGGCGAAGCTATCAGGCGCATTCATCAGGGAAGATCGATTTCCTCCCTTTTCAGGATGAAAAAATAAAGCATTTAACATCTAAGGGCCGGGAGCGCCGGTGCCCAGACCGGCAATCGGTTACTGATAACTGATAACTGATAACTGAAAAAGCATTTGTGCTTTGTCAATAACAAAAAGGAAAGGAATTGTATGACTAAAACAAACTATGAACTCGCAGTCGAACCACGCAGTGAAATGGGTACAGCGGCTGTGCGGCGGCTCAGAAAGACCGGAAAGATTCCGGCTGTTATCTACAGCCGCGGCGCTGACACCAAACCCTTGCTGGTCGACGCCGGAGAGTGGGAAGCGCTCTCAAAACACGACTTCAACCTCCTGACCCTGCGCCAGGGGCGGAAGAAAACCGCGGCGGTAGTAAAGGAAGTCCAGGAAAATTTCCTGAAATCACAGGTCACGCACATTGATTTCCAGGAAGTGAAAATGGACGAAAAAATCACCGCGTCAATACCGGTCAGACCGGCTCACGGCGACGTTGCCGGCGTAGCCAAGGGCGGTATTATGGAACAGTCAATCCATGAAATCGAAGTAAGCTGCCTGCCCGGCGACTTGCCGGAACATTTCGATGTCGACATTACCGCCCTGGAAATAGGCGAATCACTGCATATAAGTGAAATCGTAATGCCGGAAAACGTCGAACTGGTTTCAGACCCGGAACTGGTTGTTTTCCATATCGCCAAACCGATATCGGAAGCCGAAGCCGCCGCTGCTGAAGGCGAAGAAGCTGAAGCAGGCGAAGAAGCCGAAGAAGGCGAAAAAGCCGAAGCTGAAACTGAAGAATAATCAATCCGGGGCAAAGATTGACTATGAACGGGATGTCAACCAGTCAGATAAGCTTGATTGTCGGTTTGGGAAATCCCGGACGCGAATACGAAGGAACCCGGCATAATGTCGGATTTCAAGTTACCGCGGCGTTCATGAAATCTTTACCATCCGGTTTTAACAAAAAGGAAAAGTACAACAGCGTCTATTGGGAAGGGCGTTTTAAAGGACGTAATTTACTGGTCCAGCATCCGCAGACTTTTATGAATTTGAGCGGGAAAGCAGTAGCGGCTTTAGCTGGAGCCAAAGGAATTGCCCCTTCGGAGATTATCGTAGCGTACGACGATATGGACCTGCCCCTCGGAAAGATCAGGATACGGAAAAGCGGCAGTAGCGCCGGACACCGCGGTGTTGAATCGCTTATCGAGTATCTCGGAACTTCCAGTTTCCCAAGGCTGCGGATCGGCATCGGGCGACCCGCCGCCGAAAGTATCGATCATGTGCTGGCCGAATTCGGAGACGATGAAAAGCCGGTATTTGACGAAATACTGAAAATGAGCGTAGACGCTTTAACTTTGAGTTTGACTCGCGGAGTCGGTCATGCTATGAACACTTTTAACAGCATCAGCCGCGAGCCGGAAAAAACAACAAATCCGGTAAAAAAACCGGAACCATGTTAAATGGAGGAAAAAACCTTGAAAAAGTACGAAGCAATATTCATCCTGGATATTAGAAAAGTCGACGATGAAGGCGCCGCCATCAGCGGTGAAATCGCGGCTCTGATCCAAAAATGGGGCGGAGAAATGGTACAATCGGCTTCTCTGGGCCGCCGCCAGTTCGCTTATGAAATCAAAAAACGCAAAGGCGGCATATACTGGAATTATGTGTTTACCGCTGAACCGGACAAAATCAAGGAACTGCAGGAACATTTCCGCCTTGATGAGCGCGTCCTGCGCAATATGATCATCAACTTTGACCGTCCGGAAGGCGAAAGCGGAGCATTGGCGCTGCCTGATCAGGCCGAAGAATCCGAAGAATAGACAAATAACAAGGTCTGGTTTTAGACAACAGCCAAGGGAGAATCTGGTATGGCATCGTTAAACAAAGTATTTTTACTCGGAAACTTGACCAGAGCGCCGGAATTGAGATATACTCCGGGCGGCATGGCGGTATGCGAATTCGGACTGGCCGTAAATCGCAAATATATGTCGAATAATCAGGAGAAAGAGGAAACCTGCTTCGTCAACATAGTAGTTTGGGGCAAGCAGGGAGAATCATGTCAACGTTATCTCGAAAAAGGTTCAACCGCCATGATCGAAGGGCGTTTGCAACTGGATCAGTGGGATGATCGCGAAACTGGAAAAAAACGTTCCATACTGCGGGTTGTCGCGGAACGCGTTCAGTTCGTCGGAGCTCCCCGCCGTAATGACGGCGCTTACCAGGCGCCGCAGCAAAATGTCGGTCAGCCTCCTCAAAACCGGACCAGCAACGCTTACCAGCCTGACGGCGGCGCGGCGCCCAACCGGAATGACGACAGTGGTTTCCCTTCAATGCCGAATGACGCATTCGAAGTCGGTAACGATGCCGAAGATGATATCCCGTTTTAAAAAAATCAGATAAATTTATTTACCATCAACAAAACAGGAAAGTAAAAAGATGCAAAGAAGAAAAACACGCAGAAAAAAAAGAGCGAGCAAACCGAAGATTTGCCGTTTTTGCGAATCCCAGATCAAGTACATTGATTTTCTGGATGTGGATACGCTCCGCAAGTTCCAGACTGAAAAAGGCAAAATCCTGCCCCGCCGCATTACCGGCACCTGTCTGGACCACCAGAAAATGCTCAGTACGGCAATCAAACGCGCCAGAATCGTCAGTTTGGTTTTATAAAGGAGAGTATCAATAATGGCAAATCAAAAATATGTTTTACTTGAGGACGTAGTTGATTTAGGCCTCGCCGGCGACGAAGTTACCGTTTCCGCCGGATACGCCAGAAATTATCTTATTCCCCAGGGAAAAGTTACCAAATTAACTCCGGGAACCGCTAAAATGCTGGCGGCCCGCAAGGAACAGAACGAAAAACGCCGCGCCCAGGAATTATCCGATAATGAAGCGCTGGCTGCCAAAATCAATGAAATCGAGTTGACTTTCGCTATGCAGGCTTCTGAAGACGGACAGTTGTTCGGTTCAGTCAGCGCCCGCAACATCATCGAGGAGCTTGCCGAAAAAGATCTGGATGTATCCACACAGCAGGTGAAGCTTGATGAAGCGATCAAGACGCTTGGTTCCTTTGAAGTTGAAATCGCCCTGAAAGGCGATATCCGGGCAACATTGAAAGTGCAAGTCAACCGGGCTCAGGCGTAATTTATAAAATATGGTCAATATCCGGAATAATCAGGAAGCGTCCGGCGCTGTTATAAATGAGCGCCCTCAGCCCCACAGCCTTGAGGCTGAAAGGGCGGTTCTGGCCGCCATGCTGCGCGAACCCCGGCCATGCGTCGATATGGTAACGGAGCAGCTCGGCACGGCGGACGCTTTTTATTCCCATATCCACCGGGAGGTTTATAAAGCGATCGACGCGCTTTACAACCAGTCTGACCTCGGTGTTGACCTTATTTCCGTCGCACACCAGTTGACGAAGAACGGTACGCTGGAAGATATCGGCGGCGAGATATTTCTCGCCGAGCTTTATAATTCCATCGCCACAACCGCCAATCTGGAGAGCTGGTGCGACATTGTCCGGGAATTTTTTACCCTGCGCAACATGATCAACGTTTGCAGCGAAGCGTTGCTGAAATGTTATGACGACTCCATCGGCGCCAAAGAGCTTATTGACCAGATCGAAACCGATCTTTTCGAGGTTCGCAACGTAACCAGTCGGTCAGACATTGTAACCCTCAAGGAAACATTGGGGGAAACGTTCAAGAACATTCAGGCGCTGATCGACGGTAAAATAGAAATCGGGATCCCCACCGGGCTGCCTGACCTTGACAAAATGATCGGGGGAATGAAGCCGGGGGAAATGTTCGTGCTCGGAGCCCGGCCGTCTATCGGCAAAACTTCGCTGGCCCTGAACCTGATCCGCAATATTGCGGTTCAAACCGGCAAACCGCGCTCGGTGGCGTTTTTCAGTCTGGAAATGACTTCGGAACAGATTGCGCGCCGTCTGATCTGCACCGAGGCCAGGATTCCGGAAAACAGATTTTTCGACGGTTCTTTCAAAAATAACGAAATGTCGAAACTTACTCAGGCCGTCAATGTCCTGCAGAAAGCAAAAATATTTATTGACCCGACCGGCGGCCTGACCATAGCCGAATTAAGGGCGAAAGCCCGCCGCTTAAAAATGATGTACGATATCGAATTTATCGCGATCGACTACTTGCAGTTGATGAAAGCGGACGGTCGATCTGAAAGCCGCCAGCAGGAAGTGGCGGAAATTTCGTCAGGAATAAAAAAACTGGCAAAAGAATTGAATATACCAATACTGGTGCTGGCCCAGCTCAACCGCGAGGTCGAAAAGACCGCCGGGGCGTCAGCCAGACCCAGGTTGAGCCACCTCAGGGAATCAGGTTCCATAGAACAGGACGCCGATATCGTCAGTTTCCTGCACCGGGACCGGGACGAGGCGAAATCCATAACCCTGGAACAGGACCAGGCGGGAGTGGATGCTGAACTTATATTGGAAAAAAACCGTAACGGACAGACCGGAATTGTAAAAATGAAGTTTTTCCCGTCGCGAATGGAATTTGTCAATGTCAAATACACAGCCGACGATCGTCCGGTCAGTGACGCCTAATTCAAGGGAATCGTATTAGTGAAGAAATTATTGATTTTGTGGACAGTACTTCTGAGCATATGCTGCAGCGTACTGGACGCGGCTGTTACAAAAAGCATAAGGTTCGAGCAGCAGGGAGGTTATACTTTCCCTGAAAAAATGCTTTTGTATAATATGCAGCAGAAAAGCGGCAAAAAATACGATAAAAACACCCTGAACGAAGATATTAAACGCCTTTACGAACTGGGCTTCTTTAACGATGTGGTTTCAGAAGTGAAAGACCTTCCCGGCGACCAGGTTGAAATAATCGTAAAAATAAAGGTCAAGCCGCGAGTCGATCAAATAATTTTCAAGGGCAACCATAAATTTCCCACCAAAGACCTTAAGTCAAGCGTAGAACTCGACGTCGGCATGCCGCTTAACGACAATAAATTGCGGATAAGCGCCAACCAGCTGCGCGCTTTCTACCGCAACAAGGGTTATAATGACGCGCAAGTCGCCCCGACGCTTGAAAACGTCGGTAAAGATAAAATTAATGTCATTTTCAGCATCAAGGAAAATCTCCGTCTTAAAGTTAATGACGTCACCTTTACCGGAGTGACCGTCTTTTCAAGCTGGACATTGAAAACCGCGATCGCCAATCGCCATTCCTATTTGAGCCGTTTCTTTGAGATCGGCCTGCTTGAGCGGGAGGAAATGGAAAAGGACAAGGCCCGTTTGCGTAAGCTTTTCTGGAATAAGGGCTACCTCGATTTTAAAGTCAAAGATATTAAAATTACGCCTGAAAAGGGAAATCCTGAATATGTCGATGTGAATTTTGACATTTACGAGGGTAAACCCTATAAAATAGGGAAAGTGACCATCCTCGGCAACAAGGTTTTCAAGACCGCCGAGCTTACCCCTCTCCTGCGAATCAGAAAGGGCATGACCTATAACGATGAGCTCGTCCAGGCGACAATAGATATGATCCAGAATGCCTACGAATCGCTGGGATACGCCAATATCTCCTGCCGGGAAATACGCCTGGCTGACTTCAATACCCATATCGTCGATTTGCAGCTTGTGATCAATGAAGGACGCAAATATACGATCAACCGGGTCGTGATCAGCGGCAACACCATAACTAAAGACAAAGTCATCCGCCGCGAACTGGTGATCCAGCCCGGCGATCCGCTCGATAAAAACCGCATCAAGGCCAGTAAAGAACGCCTGATGGGTATGGGCTATTTCAAGAAAGTGGAAGCAATCACAGTCAATTCCAATGATTTCAATAAGAAAAACGTCGCTTTCGAAGTTGAAGAAAAACCGGCTTACCAGTTCAAAGTGGGCGGCGGTCTTTCGAGTTACTACTCTCTGGTCGGTATGGGAGAAATCGTCAGCAACAACTTTGACATCACCAATCCCGGAAACTATTTCAGGGGCGGCGGCCAGAGAATCCGTTTACAGGGACTTGTCGGTATAAAGCGTAACAGTTTGAACTTTGACTTTGTCGAACCGTGGCTGTTTGACATCCCGCTGCGCCTGGCGGTTAACGGTTATTGGAATACCGTCGTCTACCCGAACTGGGATGAAACCCGGCTCGGCTTCAAACTCGCACTAACCAAAAAAATACTTGACGATTTCACCAGCGGGACGCTCGGCTATAAATTTGAAAATGTCAAAGTCTGGGATATGGAGGATGACAAGTCACAGGAACTGCGGGATAACGAGGGCAACCAGCTTGTCAGCCAGTTTTCCCTGATGCTTAACCGCGATACCAGGGACAGCGCCACCAACCCCACCTGCGGATATGCCGTCAATCTTCTTGGAGCCATGTCGCCGTCGGCGCTCGGATCAACTACCAGCTTTTACCGCCTCGAAGCGAAAGGCAGCCATTACTGGTCATTACTCGACAAGGCGCTTATCTTCCAGACCGGCGCCAAAATAGGCACGGTTCCCAATTTCAATAATAGCGAACAGGCGCCGCTTTTCGAAAGATACTTCCTGGGGGGTGGTGAAACCATCCGCGGTTTCCCCTACCGTTCAGTCGCCCCGACGGATGATAATGACGACCCGACCGGGGGCAGCAGCATGCTTTTGGTTACGGCGACAATGACGCATCCTATTTATAAATTCGTCCGCGGCGCCATATTTGTCGATGCCGGCGGAGCCTGGAAGGATGCCTTCACGGTCAACTTCAACAAATTTAATATCGGCGCCGGTTACGGACTGCGTATCAAGGTGCCGTACCTGGAAGCTCCTATCCAGCTTGACCTGGCTTATCCGATTTTGTCAACTGTCGACGGGCTGCCGAAAAAAATCAGGTTCCACTTCAACATGGGCTTTACCTGGTAAAAAAAAGGATAGCCGTAATGGACGAAAAACAGGAAATCAAATTCCCCGCGGAATGGAGTTACCGGATTATTGTCGATGCCGCCAACCCTGACTGCTGCAACGCTATAATTGACCTTCTGAAAGAATACGGGGTAAAAGCCGAACTGGAGAAGAGAGATAAGTCAGCTAACGGAAAATATCAAGCCTACCGGCTTCCGGTCGTTTTCGAATCACGGGAAATAATGGAAGATTTAAGCAAAAGACTAGCGAAAGTCAACGGGGTGAAATTTCTTTTATAAGTAAACCGTGGGACGTGGGACGTAGGACGAAAAAGAAATAAAAAATCATTTTCAATTTTCAATTTTCAATTGGTTTTGAGTATGCGGGTAAGTATTATTTGTACAGGCACCGAGTTACTGAAAGGAACTACGGTCAACACTAATCTGGCGTTTCTGGGACAGCAGCTTGCTGAAATCGGAATCGTCCCGTTCCGGGCCCTGATCGTGGGCGACAGCGCCGCGGATATGCGTCAGGCGCTCGAAGCGGCGGCAGCCGATTCCGACCTGATAATTACCACCGGCGGCCTGGGACCGACCCGCGACGACCTTACCCGCAACGCGGTTTGCGATTTCCTCGGCCTGAAATTGGAAAGGGATTTTTCAATAGTCGATGATTTGAAGCGGCGCTGGGCGAAACGTTATTCCACCGTACCGCGCGAAGATTACCTGACGCAGGCGGATGTCCCGGAAAACTCAACGGTTCTTAAAAACCGCATCGGCACCGCTCCCGGCTTATGGGTGAAAGGAAAAGTTCAAATCATACTCCTGCCCGGCCCGCCGCACGAGCTCAACCCGATGTTCAGGAACGAAGCGATGCCGCTTCTGAAAAAACTCGCAGTCAAAATGACTTACACCGTTGGTTTTATGATCGCCTCCATTTCCGAACTGATAGTTCAGGATAAAATCGAACCGTTGGTAAAAGATCTGCCGATATCCCTGGCGTATTGCGCTTCGATTGAAGGCGTAAAAGTATTTTTAAGCAGTGAAGATAAAGATTTAGTCAGAGATAAAGCCGCGGAAGCCGCAAAACTCTTCGGGGACGCACTTCTGGCCGATAATCAACTGGCCGTGGTCCCGGAGGTTTTCGCGCGTCTCCAAAAAAGCGGTTACACCTTGGGGCTGGCGGAATCCTGCACCGGCGGGCTGATCGCGGCGGCGATAACCGACCTGCCGGGAGCGTCACAGATATTTAAGGGCGCAATAATTTCCTACAGCAACGCAGTTAAAAATAAACTCCTGGAAGTGCCGCAGAATATTCTCGATAACTACGGGGCGGTCAGCCGGGAATGCGTGGAAGCCATGGTACAGGGCGCAGCAAAAAACCTTGAAGTCGACGCCGCTATTGCGGTCAGCGGTATCGCCGGGCCGGATGGCGGCACGCCGGAAAAACCGGTCGGCACGGTTCATATAGCGGCGTTTCTGCAAGGAAAAATCATAACGGAAAACTATGTTTTCCCCGGCAGCCGCGAATCAATACGCGAACGCGCCAAAATACGGGCTTTGCTCCTGCTCCGGCAACTGCTTATAGAAAATCCCTGAAAGACCGGAAAAAACGATACTGTTTCAGGTCATTTTTTTATACTGTATTAATCTGAAAATTTAACATCTATACTGCAACCGAGTAGGCCAGCTTTCGATGAAAGCGGCAAAGAGCAACATTATACGGCCTGTCAACGTTTTATGCCGCCGGTCTCATCGA